>JAIRLC010000024.1 GCA_031259645.1 Prevotellaceae bacterium
ATCTCTTAATCACCTAATCTCTTAATCACCTAATCTCTTAATTACTTGTGTGTATGTTGCAATGTGTATTTGCGATATGGAGTGTTATTGTATATATATAATTAGTGATTAACTGTTAGTGAAAAACAGACAATAGAACATAGACTTATAGACGATAGATAAAAACAATGTGCTAATGTGACTAATTTTTTAATGTGTCAATGTGATTAATTATAAATGTAATTTAAATTGTTCATTATTCATTATAAAAGGGTTGCTGGTGATTAGTTCTTCTTTCTTTCTATATCATCTATTACAAGCTGGCGGCCCTTTTTTCAATGAACAATGAACAGTTAACAATGAACAATGTTAATGTGCTAATGTGATTGATGAAATTCTTAGTTCTTAGTTAATTAGTCTATGTTCTAATATCTAAACATCTAAATATCTAATATATTAAAATATGAAAACAACAAAGACAAAACAATTTTTATTTTTAGCAGCATTTTGCTGCATGGCCGCTTCTGTTGCGGCACAGACGGTGGATGTGACGCTTCAATGCGGACAATCCTACACAATAAATAGTACGGTAGCGGCAACGGCTGCCACCGGCTTAACTTACCGTTGGTTGGAAAATGGAAGCCCGGTAACCGGAGTGGCGGCAAGTTACACTGTGCCGGCTACGAAAAGCGTGGGGGTTTATACATACATCCGGCAAGCCAAAACAACAGGATGCACCGATTGGCAAAATTCCAATGCGTTTACGGTGGAGGTTATTAGTCGTAGCGACGGTTTTTGTATTGCTGGCATTACATGGGCCAGATACAATGTAGATGTGCCGGGCAGTTTCACCACTTCGCCGGATGATTTAGGAATGCTATATAAATGGGACAGTTTAAAGTATTATTCACCATACGAGACCATTGATGCATTAGACCCAAATGAAAGTACCGCTAATATGTGGTCCGCTGCCCAGAATCCCTGCCCAGTTGGTTGGCGTGTGCCTACCGTGAAAGAATGGGAATCGCTTTTTATAGCATCCCCCTCCATATACCTCGCTCCCAAATTTATTGAGCATCCTAAGGTTACGTCTCCTGGCTGCGACCTGTGTACTGTCGCTCTCGGCCCAGAACCTGCTTCTAACCCAGCTGTGGATGCTCCATTGACTGTACACTTACCGTGCCAACGACATAATACATTGGTGGGCGGCACGCAACACGATTATATGTGGAATCAGTGTGGTTACTGGACCGCAGATACAGGTTTATCATATGGATCGGGGCACTGGTCAAGCCCTTATTTTACGCGGTCTGAGAACTATGAAAGCCAAATCATGTTGTGTCCAGGGAGAAAAAGTTATATTAATATGGTGCGCTGCGTGCGATAAGGTACATATAACCCGGCATTGTGATAGAGTGTGCTTCATGCATGTTTCGCCGCTGCATGCCTTGCGGGGAAGGAGGCTGTAAAACAAATGAACAACGAACAGTGAACAATGAACAATTTTTTCGCTTTTCGCTTTACGTTGCACGCTTAACTTGTGTTCATTAATCACATTAAAGAATTAGTCACATTAGCACATTGTTTAAAAATCTATGTTCTAAAATCTACCGCCGGCGAAAGCGGTTACTCACTCTTCGCATCCGGGCGTGTCGTCATCCTTTTCCGCATCCGCGACGTGGGGATATTCAGTTGTTCGCGGTATTTGGCAATGGTGCGGCGGGCAAAGGTAAACCCCTCTTTCTGCATCATCTCGGCCAGCTCCTCATCGGAATACGGGCGTTTCTTGTCTTCCTCTTCGATGAATTGCATCAATAATTTTTTAATATTACGGATGGATACTTCTTCGCCTGTTTCGCTTACGGTGCCTTCCGAGAAGAAAGATTTAAGCGCAAAAATGCCAAAATGTGTTTGGATATATTTACTGGTTACGACCCGCGAAACCGTCGAAATATCAAGGCTTGTAACAAATGCAATATGCTTCAACGCCATGGGGCGCAACAGGCTTTCGTCGCCTTCCATAAAAAAGTCGTGCTGATAATCAATAATCGACTGCATGGTTTTCATCAACGTGTCTTGCCGCTGTTTTAAGGCGTCAATAAACCATTTCGCCGATTCTATTTTCTGGCGCAGGAACACCAGCGTGTTGCGGTCGGCTTTGGTTTTCGACTGTTCTTCTTTTTTCAACAATTGCTCATACCGCTGGCTGATGCGCAAATTAGGGATGGTGTAGCGGGGCATGGTGAGGTTGAACGCTCCGTTTCTCACTTCCAGCAGGAAATCGGGGACTACATACATGGTGCGGTCGTCGAGCGTATCAATAACGCCCCCCGGCTTAGGGTTAAGGCGCACAATTTCTTCCACCGCCGCATTAAATTCCGCTTCGTTAATGTGCATCCGGGTCCTCACTTTATCATACAGTTTGCCGGTGAAATCGTTAAAATGGCGTTCCAGTATGTTTATCGCTGTTTTCACTTCCGGCGATTGTGTTTTATGCTTCAACTGAATAAGCAAACACTCTTGTAAATCGCGCGCACCCACGCCCGAAGGCTCAAAACCTTGAATAATTTTCAATAAATTATTGAGCTCATTCTCGTCGGTGCTGGTGTTCCAGCGGAAAGCGATGTCATCGACCAACGAAGAAAGATCGCGCCGCAAATAGCCGTCGTTATCCAAACTTTGTATCAGGAATGACGCCAGGGTATTCTGCCGGTCGTCCAAATGGGCAAAGCCCAATTGTTGTTGCAATTGCTCATACAGCGATTCTTTTACCGACAACGTGGGAAAATCAAGCATATTGGAAACCATCGACTGCGACGTATAAGGCCGCGACGACGATCCCTGTGTTTCAACATATTCTTCAATGCTTAAATTCCTGTTATCTTCCGTTTTGTCATCTGCTTCTTTCACTTCCTCCAGCACCGGATTTTCCTCCAGCTCTTTCTCTATATGTTGTTCCAATTGCAGGGCGGGCATTTGCAGCATACGAATTACCTGCACCTGCTTAGGTGACAATTTTTGATGTAACGTTTGTTGAAGCGCTTGTTTAAGCATGAAAATCTTGTTGATATTCTATAAGCAAAGATACGTATTTTTATCGTAATTTGCCTACAATATCCCACAAAACAACACCTATGCTTACCGACACATTTAAAGAATGTTTAGTGCCCTGTTGCGGAATTTCAAGGGAAATGTCGCACTCATCAACAACTTGTTGCTGAACGCCTTTCACTTCATTCCCAAATATCAACGCATATTTTTTATCTCTCTGAGGCTGAAAATCATGAAGTAAAACACTGCCCTCTACTTGTTCTATGGCTATCAGGCTGTAACCTTTTTCACGAAGCCTGGTAATGAGGCGCATGGTTTCTTTTTCGTAGTGCCATGCCACAGTATCTTCGGCGCCCAGCGCGGCTTTATGGATTTCGGCACTGGGAGGCGGGGAAGAAATACCGCAAAGATAAATTTTTTCAATGCGGAAAGCGTCGGCTGTGCGAAACGCCGCACCGATATTGTGTTGGCTGCGGATATTGTCGAGCACCAGCACCAGGGGCAATTTGCCGGCCTGTTTAAATTCTTCGACCGTCAAACGGGATAATTCGCTATTCAGGAGTTTCCGCGGCATTTTTTATTCGCAATGCTCTATTTTTTCAATCCGGCCGAGATGGCGTCCGCCTTCAAAAGCGGAAGTGAGGAAAGCCGATACAATTTGTTGTGCCGTATGCGCATCAACGAAACGCGCAGGCACCACGCAAATGTTGGCGTCGTTATGCTGGCGCACCAATTGGGCAATGGCCGGCGTCCATGAAAGCCCCGCACGAATACCTTTGTGGCGATTTAATGAAATCGCCATGCCGTTTCCCGTGCCGCAAAAAGCAATGCCTGCCTCTACGTTTTTTTCCAACACCGCCCCGGCCAATGGGTGTGCCACATCAGGATAATCCATGCGTTCTTCCGAATACGTGCCGAAATCTTTTACTTCGACGCCTTGCTGCTCCAGATAATGCTTGACGTATTCTTTATGCTCAAAGCCGGCATGGTCGGCCGCCAATCCTATAATTTTATACGTTATCATACGGCAAATGTAGTTATTTGTTCTTTTTTTTCAAAATATAACAACCCGTTCGATAAAGAAAAGGCGCAGTAAGTAATCCCACCACCACATCAATCAAATAATGGGCCTTAATATATACGGTGGAGATAATCAGCAGCACCGCCAACGGCAACAGCGCCCAGAACAGTTTTCGCACTTTTTGTGCATATAATAATAAGAGGCAAATTACGGTGATGCCTACATGAGAACTTGGAAATGCACCGGTAGGTTTTTCTCCCAAATCCTGCAAAAACCGCATGGCAGCCCGGAAAGGCCATGTGTCTGGCGTACAGTTATCAGGCTCCGGAAAATAAAATTGCGGGCCCATGACCGGAAAAATAATGAACAGCAGGTAATAAATAAAAAAAGAAAACAAGAGCACAAAGGCGGCTTTAGCGCCCTTTGCTTTTTCCGTTTTATAACTTACCAGCACCGTTAAAGCAATAATGAAATAGAATGACAGGTAGGCAAAATTCATCAATTCATTAAACCACAGCCACGGCATAATCCGGCAAAAGGCCATGCTGGGCTGACCGCCGAATAACAGCGCATCAACTTCTATGAAAAAGCCATCCAGGTTTGGGAAGAAAAAACTGTCGATGTAATAGGTTTCGGGATACCAGTAAAGAATAAAAGTCAGCGGTAAAATCTGCCGGATAAAGGTTACCGGCGAAGACCGCTTTGTGTCCAGCCACCGCAGGATAAACAGCGCGGAAAGAATGACGATGCGCGCCGACAACAAAAGAAGTAACATGTCCCCCACCATACCGGGCAATACCAACATATATATGGCTGTGAGTACGGCATAATAAAAAGTTATTTGCTCAACAGGATAGCATTTTTTTATCCGCAGCATGAATTATATGTTTTCCTTAATGTAACAACGGGTGCGAAACAACAATTCTTTTTCGTAGTTGTCCCAGATGCCCAGGGCGTTGATATTGGTTTCCAACTGTGAAGAAGAGATGGCGATTTTCACACGATGTTGAATATATGATTCGTTCATGGCCACATAATACAGCGAATGAAGCCCGCGATGTTGCCATTCGGGAAGCACGCCATTGACGTATAAATCTATATCGGAGTATTTATTCAGCGCCTTTAAAATATGGATAAATCCAAAAGGAAAAAGTTTCCCTCTTGCTTTTTGAAATGCCCGCGAGAGTGTGGGCATGCTAAGTCCAAACCCAATCACATTGTCCTTGTCATCTAAAATAAAGCAGAGCAGTTCGGGACGAATAAAAGAGAAAAACGATTTTACGTAGTAGTCTATTTGTTCGGGCGTAAACTGTACAAATCCATAAATATTTTCCCACGACACATTGACGGCTTCAAAAAATTTGCAGGCATACGGCATAATCTCTTTTTTCTTCTTGAAGATTTTCGTACGCAAATTATATTTTTGTGCAATGAGTTGATTGATGCGATTTACTTTTTCAGGTACCGGTTGCGAGGCGTTAAAACGATACTGCAACCAATCTATTGCCTTGCCGTATCCATGTTTTTCGAGATGCTGTGGATAGTAAGGGTAGTTATAGGGACTGATAATCGGCGGCATATATTCAAATCCTTCCACCAACATGCCTTCAATATCGAAATCGGTAAACCCCATGGGGCCATGAATGGCGGTCATACCTTTGCTTTTGCTCCATTGTTCTGCGGCTTCCAACAATGCGCCCGACACGTCATAGTCGTCAATGAAATCAATCCAACCGAAACGGGCGGTTTTATTTTTCCACTTTTCATTGGCGCGGTGGTTGATTATGGCCGCAATACGCCCGGCAATTTTTCCGTCCTTGCAGGCGAGGAAATAAATAGCTTCACAGCCGGCGGTAAAAGAAGGATTAAGGTCTGCCCTCAATGTCCGCTTTTCATCGGCTATCAAAGGAGGAACCCATAATTTATGGCCTTTATAAAGCTCAAAGGGAAATTTGATGAACTGTTTTAGTTCCTTTTTTGTATTTACCTCTTTGATGCTTATCATAGCTGTATCTACTTAATGATATCGAGTTGCCGTGCTATTTTTCGCATTTTTTCCAGTGCAAAATCAAGCTGTTGTTGGGTATGGGTAGCCATCAGGGAAAAACGTATCAAAGTAGAATCATTGGGCACTGCCGGCGACACCACAGGGTTTACAAACACACCTTCGTCTAATACCATTTTTGTGAAGCAATAGGTTTTCACATTATCGCGAATCAACAATGGAATGATAGGCGTACATGCGTGGCCGGTATCAAAGCCCATGTCGCGAAATTCTTTCATACAGAAGTTTGTATTTTTCCACAATTGTTCTATGTGCTGCGGCTCGGTTTTCATAATTTCAAGGGCGGCCAAAGCGCTTGCCGTAGCAGCCGGTGTAGCGCTTGCACTGAAAATCAGCGAGCGTGAATTATGTTTGATGAAATTGATCGTGTCCTTGTCGGCGGCAAGAAATCCGCCAATAGAGGCCAACGATTTGCTGAACGTGCCCATAATAATGTCCACCTCGTCGGTCAGTCCGAAATGTGAGGAGATGCCGCGCCCCTGTTCGCCGATAACGCCTAATGAATGGGCGTCGTCAACCATGATGTTGGCGTTATACTGTTTGGCTAAGCGCACAATTTCGGGCAGGTTGGCAATGTCGCCCTCCATACTGAAAATGCCATCCACCACAATAAGTTTAAGCACACCGGGCTCGCAGCGTTGCAACACTTTTTCGAGTGATTGCATGTCGTTATGTTTAAATTTCAACGTTTTTGCGAACGACAGGCGCGCGCCTTCAATGATAGAGGCGTGGTTTAACTCATCGAGGATAATATAATCGTTACGTGTAGTGACGGTGGGAATGGCGCCAAGGTTTGACTGGAAGCCGGTGCTGTAAACCAGCGCGCCGTCTTTGCCTACAAACCCGGCTAATTTTTCTTCAAGCTCAATGTGAATATCGAGAGTTCCGTTTAAAAAACGCGAACCGGCACAACCCGTCCCGTATTTGTCGATAGCGGCTTTCGCCGCTTCTTTCACTTTCGGGTGACTTGTCAATCCTAAATAACTGTTGGAACCGAACATTAATACTTTCTTCCCGTTTATCAACACTTCGGTATCCTGTTCCGATTCGATTACTCGATAATAAGGGTAAAGCCCCTTCTCCTGTATTTGCTGAGGCTCCCGGTATTGAGCAAAGCGCTTGCGCATGATATTAGTATTACTTTCAATCATAGGTCTAATTATGCATCTATTTAAACCGTCAAAGGTAGTAAAAAAAATCGGAATATAAGCAGTTTTTTTTGCTTTGTGCCCTTGCACTTCTAAAATTCTTTTTTACCTTTGCGTTATTCAATTAACAATTATCGATTAACAATGTACAGCGAGTCGCCCCGTACTGCCAACTGCTACGGCCGTGCGGCAGTAGTTGGCAGTATAGCTATACGCCCTTACGTTACCCCACCCCCCCCCTGAAAACTATAATAATCAACAGATTACATTTTTACATCTTCGTAAAACCCTGTGTAATAATTGCTATACAGGTATTACACTTGCATCCTTTCCGCACACTCTAATTATAGATAGTACCGCGGCCTTAGCAATCGATCTTTCGGTTTTTCTGTCCGCTGTATAAGGGATTTGTAGTCTCTTTGCCGCTTAGCGCGGCAGGCGGCTTTTTCAATGAAGAGTAAACAATTAATAATTAACAATTGGCTGGCGCCAGCCCAATTAGTCACATTAGCACATTGTTTCTTTATTCGGGGAAAAATCTATATATATCTTTTCGGTGAGCTATTCTGGCAAACTCCACCGTCCCATTTTCAATAAAAAGACCTATACGGTAATTCCCAAGTCTAAGACGATAAGCACAAGAATGGCCTTTTAATTTTTTTAAAGATGGGATTTCTCTTGGGTGCGAAGCCGTTTTACAACTGACAATAATCGTTTTTATTTGCTCTTTGATGTCGGCAGGCAACGATTGCAAGTCTTTGTGGAATTTTCGTAAATAAACTACTTCCATGCTTATCCCAAGCTGTTCATAATTTCATTTTCGCTCACCTTGTCTGTTCTGTCCACTTCCATCATCATTTTCAGTAAACCGGCGTCTTCTTTATCTTCGCCGGTAAATATGCTGGAACGGATACGTTTTTCTTTTAAAAAATGAAGCAAAAACGAATATTCTTTTTCCGATTGGGGGGTTACAACTATTGTATGCATAATATGTTATTAATTTTATACAAATGTAAGAAAAATTCAACAATTCCAAATACAATGATAAATAATGCCTTGTTGTTCGCAGCGAGGACGCTGCGAACAAATGAACAATGAACAATTGGCTTGCGCCAGCCAAATTAGTCTCATTAATTAGTCACTACATGCCTTATGGGATTCCCTTTATGTAAGAGATCTTCTATTTCATCATAAGCAATATGTACACTTACCGCACCTGCGGAATACGCTGCTATTTCATATTCATTAAAAGAATAAGTGATGCCGTCATCATCAATCAGAAAATTACTATTCGGAGCAATTTTACCAATGTCGAAAAATCCAATTTCCTCCAATTGTTTCGGATCATTCAATTCTTTTTGCGCCGTAATTTTTTTGATTAAAATTTGCGCCATCTCGTCCTTAAAATCTTCTACAAACAACTCGGCTTCCGTGAGAAATGCTCCATTCTGCACATCTATTACACGATTGATCAGCGTATGATTAGGATGCGCTCCACCGGTATAAGTTTCCGTATATACAGTGAAACTTATTAAGCCCTCTTTATCAAAAACCACCTTGTTGGTTATCATTTCATGACGAAGGAACCGGACCAGGGAACTACTTCTCCGGTTTTTTTCTTTTTTAAATTCATCTTCCAACGTTTTATAATCACGCAGTCTGTCTTCGACATACCGCGTTACTGCTTCTTCGGGCACATAATTTGTGTATGTTTCATCGAAAAAGGAAGAAAGAAACAGCCCTTGTATTTTTCCTAATAATTTCTCATCCTTACATGCTGCCGGATAGGAAAATGACAGCTTCAACTCATATTTTGGATTATCCGGATTATTTAATAAAGGATAAATTTCTTCTAAATCAATTGTCGTGTATGTAATTCCATTTTCTATAGTATTTCTGGTTTGGCAAGCCGTTACAACAAAGATTGCAAGGGCAAGAAGGTAGTTTTGAATTTTCATACTATAAATATTAAATTATTGAATTTTTAAATCAACTCGCTGTAGTAACCAAATTACGATCGCCGTAGCCGTTATCAACACGTGCCACATGCGGCCAAAATTTATTTTCGGACACCCACGCCAGCGGATAAGCGGCCTGCGTACGGGAATAAGGATGCGCCCATTCATCGGCAGTAACCTCAACGGCCGTATGGGGCGCCATTTTCAGCGGATTATCGGCAGCGTCGAATTTACCGTCTTTAACCGCCACACATTCTTCTTTGATGAGGACGAGCGCCTGTATCAAGCGTTCCAGTTCGGCTAATGATTCGCTTTCGGTAGGTTCTATCATTAACGTTTCAGGCACAGGGAAAGAAAGTGTAGGGGCATGAAACCCAAAATCCATCAGGCGTTTCGCCACATCGGTAGCATCAATGCCGTACTCTTTTTTGAAATGGCGCAAGTCGATAATGCATTCGTGCGCCACCCGCTTGGCTTCGCCGGTAAAGAGCGTATTGTAATGCGGCTGCAACCGCGCCGACAGGTAATTGGCGTTCAATATAGCCAGCGACGTGGTGTGTGTAAGTCCTTCGGCGCCCAACAGCTTTATGTAAGCATGCGTAATGAGGCACGACAGCGCGTTTCCATACGGCGCCGCCGACACCGCAGAAATTCCATCTTCGCCGCTTGTTTTCACCACGCTGTGCGAAGGAAGAAACGGCGTTAAATGTTTCGCCACCGCCACAGGCCCCACGCCCGGCCCGCCGCCGCCATGCGGCATAGCAAACGTTTTGTGCAAATTCAAATGACACACATCCGCACCAATAGCGCCGGGATTGGTTAAGCCCACTTGCGCATTCATATTCGCGCCATCCATGAATACCAACCCGCCGTTTTCGTGCACGATGTCCACCATTTCCTTTATACGGCGTTCAAACACACCATGCGTAGAAGGATACGTAATCATGACACAGGCCAGATTATCCTTATGCTGTATGGCTTTTTCACGCAATTCGTCCACGTTGATATTGCCGTTTTCATCGCAACTTACCAGCACAATGTGCATGCCGGCCATCATCGCGCTGGCGGGATTGGTGCCGTGCGCCGACGTGGGAATGAGCGCCACATTCCGGTGTGCGTTGCCGTTGGCTTTATGATAAGCGCGGATTAGCATCAAGCCGGTGTATTCGCCGGCTGCCCCCGAATTAGGCTGCAACGACACTGCATCAAAGCCGGTAATCACGGCCAAATCATGTTCCAGTTCCTTGAGTATTTGCAGGTATCCCTCCGTCTGGTCAGCCGGCGCATAAGGGTGAATGTTGTAAAATTCAGGCCAACTCAGTGGTAACATTTCCACTGCCGCATTCAGTTTCATCGTACAGGAGCCCAGCGGAATGGCAGACTGGGTAAGGGATATATCACGCCGTTCCAGTTTTTTGATATAACGCATCATTTCCGTTTCGGAATGATACAAGTGAAATATTTTCTCCGTCAGAATTTCCGATTGGCGCGGTATAACAAGGCTTTTTGAAAAGTCATCGCACGCACAGTCTTTTTTCAAATCGAAAATTTCCATTATTGTTTGCGCTTCCTCGCAAGTAGTTACCTCATCAAAGCTAATGCGTACGCTGTGTTCGGAAGGATAAAAGAAATTCATTCCTTTGGCTAACGCCTT
This sequence comes from Prevotellaceae bacterium, assembly GCA_031259645.1. GTDB lineage: Bacteria > Bacteroidota > Bacteroidia > Bacteroidales > UBA932 > JAIRLC01. Next base: position 10,877 of record JAIRLC010000024.1, read on the forward strand.
TTCACAAATTGTTTCTGCGCGTATATTTTGTATTTCAATGGTGTCGAAGAAGTGCTCCGAAGCCAGTTTAAAGCCTGCCGCTTTCAATTTTTCAGCCATAATCACAGCGTATTTGTGGGCATGCGCAGCGATGCGCTTTAATCCCCCGACGCCGTGGTATGCAGCAAACAGGCCGGCCATTATTGCCGAGAGCGCTGTGGCTGTGCAGATGTTGGAAGTCGCCCTTTCCCGTTTGATATGTTGTTCGCGCGTTTGCAAAGCCATACGCAACGCGGGTTTTCCCAAGCGGTCAATGGATATGCCGATAATGCGGCCGGGCATACTGCGTTTGTATTCATCCTTGGTGGCAAAATAAGCCGCTGCCGGCCCGCCGAAACCCATCGGAATACCGAAGCGCTGCGTGCTCCCTACGGCAATATCGGCGCCCCACGCCGCAGGCTCTTTCAACAGCGCAAGCGACAATATATCACATACGGCGGTTACCAATACCTGATGCGCATGTGCGTTGGCGCAAAACGACGAATAGTCGCGAACAACGCCATTGGCAGCAGGATACTGCACCACCGCACCGAAACATTTTTCGTCGAAAACATATTCATCAAAACGTCCTTTTACTATTTCAATGCCCAGCGGCGCGGCGCGGGTAAGCAGCACATCAAGATTTTGCGGAAAAATATTTTCATCCACAAACAAAATATTTTTTCCGGCTTTCACCGCTTCACGTGAGCGTAATTCAAACATCATCCGCATGGCTTCGGCAGCGGCCGTGGCCTCATCAAGCAACGAACAGTTGGCTATGGCAA
>JAIRLC010000068.1 GCA_031259645.1 Prevotellaceae bacterium
AACAGAAAATAACCACTCAGAGTGTCAGGGAAGGGGTACATACTGCTGTATTTACCGGACGTCATGATCATCCTTTGCTCACATTTTATATAAGCAATATAGAATATACAGGTACGGTAGTATATTATGGTGGACAATTATTTTTGGCAGACATACCCTATACCGGTTATGAGGTTATAGAGGTGTTTAACGCCACGCCCGGATACTGGAAAGACGCCACAGTGTTTTCCTGTTTGCCGTTTGATTTGGATACGGTGACGGTGGAACACCTGCAACGTCCTGAGGCTTCGTTTCAATTGGTGCGTGACGGTAACGGATGGCAACCTGTTGCGGTAGGAAGCAATCAGGCAGCCTGTCACAGCAACAAGGACTTGATAAACCGGTACGTCGCCTATTTTCAACGGGTGGAGGCTGATGCGATCATAGACGGGCTGCCCGGGCCGGAACTTACAGCGATACGCCGGCATCTGCAACATCGCATAAACGTTAAAAGTGCGAAAGGAAACCTGACGGTGGAATTATTCGGTATTCCGTTGGAAGGGGAGAGCGGTTATGATACGGACAAATGCCTTCTTTTTATGGTCGAAACCGAAGAATGGGCGCACGCCTCTTGGGTATCTTTCGATTTGTTATTGAGGGATTTAAGTGATTTTGTTGATAAAAAATAGCGGGTAGTTATCGGTTATTTCCTTAAAAAATTGTATTATTGTAGTTTATTAAAATAATAGAAATATGAAATTTATTGTATCAAGTACCGACTTATTAAATCGTTTACAATCTATATCGAGGGTGATCAGCAACAAAAACACCATGCCGATTTTAAATAATTTCCTGTTCCATTTGCGGGATAACATATTAACGATTACGGCGTCGGATACGGAAACCACCATGGAAACGTCGCTAACCATTGAAAATGTGGAAGAGGAAGGCGCAGTGACTATTGCCGCAAAGATGCTCGTTGATACGTTGAAGGAGTTTCCCGAACAGCCATTGGCGTTTACGGTGAGCAGTTCGAATGAAGTGAAAATTACTTGGCCCAACGGGGAGTTTAGCCTTCCCGGATTGCCGGCCGATGACTATCCTGTGAAGCCGGTATTGGACAGCGCGGCCAGCCGCATTAAGTTTCCTTCCGAAGTGCTGCTTGAAGGATTGGACCGCACGCTGTTTGCCACTGCCGATGATGAATTGCGGCCGGTGATGAATGGTATTTATTTTGACTTGAAGACAGAGAGCACCACAATGGTGGCCTCCGATTCGCATAAACTGATGTATTACCGGCGTACCGATATTCTCATACCCGAAGTGGAAGATTCTTTTATTCTTCCCAAGAAGCCGGCTGCGCTGTTGAGAAATATCCTGCCCAAAATAAGTGATGCGGTGGAGCTTGCATTTGACAAGAAGAACGCAGTGTTTACGCTGCCCGGCTATAGCCTGACCTGTCGCCTTGTGGAAGGCAATTATCCGGCGTATCGCTCGGTTATTCCGTCTAACAATGAAAACAAAGTGACGGTTGATCGTTTGGAATTTATGAATTCCGTGCGCCGCGTATCGGTGTGTTCAAACCAAGCCAGCAACCTTATTAAACTGGAAATAGTGGAAAATGGGATTACGGTATCGGCGCAAGACCTTGACTTTTCCGTATCGGCGCATGAACGCGTGAACTGCCGTTATGATGGCGATGCGATTGAAATAGGCTTTAAATCGAACTTCTTGAGTGAGATTTTGGCCAATCTCCCGTCCACAAATGTGAGTCTTGAATTGTCGGATGCTTCGCGGGCAGGATTAATACTCCCATTGGAAACAGATGACGAGCACGAGGAAACCCTTGCCTTGCTCATGCCCATGATGATAAACGTGTAGCGTAGAAAATAAAAATATGCAATTAGATTTGAAAAACCCCCTGGTGTTTTTTGATGTGGAAACTACAGGGTTGGATCTTACTAATGATAGAATTGTGGAAATTTCTATCCTGAAAGTAATGCCCGACAGAAAGGAAGAACAGAAAACATTCAGGGTAAATCCTACGATACCTATTCCCGAACATGTCACAAAAATACATGGTATCACCAATGAAGATGTGGCGAATTGTCCGGTGTTTAGCGACATTGCCCGTACTTTGGCAAATTATATTGAAGGGTGTGATATTGCAGGCTACAATTCTATAAAGTTTGATATTCCGATTCTGGCCGAAGAGTTTTTGCGCGCCGGCGTGTTTTTCGATTTCCATAAACGAAAGCTGATTGATGTGCAAACCATTTTTCATAAAATGGAGCAACGTACTTTGGCGGCCGCTTATAAGTTTTATTGTAACAAAGAGCTGACGGATGCACACAGCGCCGCCGCCGACGCCTATGCGACGTTTGAAATATTACAGGCGCAACTCGATAGGTATGAAAATTTGTCGAACGATATGGGTAAACTGTCGGAATTTTCTATCAAAACGCGTAATCTCGACTACGCCGGCCGCGTGATTCTAGATGAAAAAGACGTGCCGATTATTAATTTCGGGAAGTATAAAGGACGGAAAGCGCTTGAAATAATGGAGAAAGACCCCAGTTATTATGCGTGGATTATGAATAATAGTTTTACGTTAGACACCAAACGGGTGTTTACCGAGTTGCGTTTGCAAACCAAAACATCGCCGATGTCTTGAAACTGATTTGCGTACACGGAGTGGATGGCGATGAGGTAATCTATTACCTTAGACCGGATACGGCATTGCTGCGAAATAATGCGCCGTTTTATTATCCTGATTTTACTGCACAACTTGTGGCACGCGTTTGTGCGGTAGTTCGTGTATGCCGTCTGGGGCGCAGCATCGGTAGCCGGTTTGCCGCCCGTTATTACGACGCTGTGGGCGCCGGAGTGACGTTTACGGCAGCCGATTTGCTGGCGCGTGATGTGGCGGAAGAAAAACCGTGGGACAGGGCGGTGTCATTCGATTATTCGGCGGCCGTGAGCCGTGAATTTATTGGGATGGATAAATGGCGGGAAAGCCGTTACGACATGCGGGCGTGCAGTGAGGGTGAAATTCCGCTTGCAATGGAAAACATACAGGTTGTGGATAAAATCATTGAATATGTTTCTAATTTTATGACGTTGAAAATAGGCGATTATATTTTCATTCCGGCGTCGCCGCCTTTTCAGGTGAATACCGGTCATCATATTGAAACATTTTTCATGGATAAAAAAATGCTGGACGTGGCGATCAAATAATTTGGGCAATGCGGAACTTTCTACATCGGATACATGAGAAAATATTATGGCTGAAGCGCCTTCCAGAGCGGCAGTTGATTATCATATTGTCGTTTGTAGTGGGTCTGTTGAGCGGGTTGGCGGCGGTGTTATTGAAAAATACCGTACACGGGATACAGGAGTTATTAACCAGTTGGTTTCAGACAGGAGCAGAAAGTTTGCTTTACCTGCTTTATCCCGGCGCGGGGATGTTGCTGGCTCTGCTGTATGTGCGTTATGTCGTAAAGGATGATATTGGGCATGGCGTCACCAAAGTGCTTTATGCCATTAGTCGTAAGGATTCGAAAATCAAACGCCACAACACTTACAGCTCTATGGTGGCCAGCTCCGTAACCATCGGTCTTGGCGGCTCGGTGGGGGCCGAGGCGCCCATTGTATATACCGGCGCGGCGCTGGGTTCCAACATCGCCAAGTTCTTTCGCCTCGATTATCGTTACATCACCCTCATGCTGGGTTGCGGTGCGGCCGGTGCGGTGGCCGGCATTTTTAAGGCGCCGCTGGCCGGCATTGTGTTTACCCTCGAAATTCTGATGCTCGACCTCACCTTGTCGTCTATTGTGCCGCTGCTCGTGTCCTCTGTTACAGCCGCGGCGGTATCCTACCTGATGTTGGGCGATACGGTGTCGTTTTCCAATTCGGTGGCGCCGTTTAATATGTGGAATTTGCCCTACTATATTGTGTTGGGCGTCTGCTGCGGCTTCGGCGCACTTTATTTTACACGCGCTACCTTGGCATTGGAAAGCCGGTTGAAAAAAATTGAAGGTGTTTTTCACCGCTGGCTGCTTTGCGCAGCGGGATTGGGCTTGCTCATCTTCCTGTTTCCTCCGCTTTATGGAGAAGGCTATGGCTCGCTCACGTCGCTGCTGCACAGTGATAGCGTGAATGCCGCAGGAAACGTGCTCTATGAGTCTATTTCTTCTAACGTGTGGTTCATTCTGCTTTTTTTCCTTGCCGTATTTTTCTTTAAAGTGGTTTCTATGTCGCTTACCAATTCGGGTGGCGGCGTGGGCGGAACGTTTGGGCCTACTTTGTTCATGGGCGGCATTGCCGGGTTTATTGTGGCGCGGCTTATTAACCTGTTGGGTATTCACGAGGTTCCCGAAGCCAATTTCGTGCTGGTGGGCATGGCCGGCATGATGTCGGGCGTGATGCACGCTCCACTTACGGCCATCTTCCTCATTGCGGAAATCACAGGTGGTTATGATCTCCTCATGCCGTTGATGCTCGCTTCTGCCGCTTCATTCATCACCATTCGCGGGTTTGAGCGACATTCTATTTATACCAAACGTTTGGCCTTGCGTGGCGAACTCATTACGCACAACAAAGACAAGGCCGTGCTGACCATGTTGCAGGTGGATAAACTGGTGGAAACGGATTTCTCCATCGTGTCGCCCGACAATACGTTGGGACAGCTCGTGAAAATCCTTTCGCGCTCGTCGCGCAACCTCTTCCCGGTGGTTGATGATACGGCCGCCTTAGTGGGCATAGTGCTGTTAGACGACATTCGCGGCATCATGTTCGATACCGGAAACTATGAAGTGGTGCGGGTGCGCGATGTGATGAAACTCCCGCCGGCCTTAGTCGCTACGGGAGAAAGCATGCAATCCGTACTTGATAAATTTGAAGTATCGGGCGCATGGAACTTGCCGGTGGTGGATGAAAACGGGCAGTACGTGGGCTTTGTGTCGAAATCAAAAATATTTTCTTCTTATCGTAACATGTTACAACAATTTTCCGATGAATAAAATTTACATAAACCTTATAGCAGAAGCTATTCAGGTAAAAGTATGGCAGGTCGAAAACACGTTGGCGCTGTTTGCCGAAGGCGCTACCGTTCCATTCATCAGCCGTTACCGTAAAGAAATGACCGGCAGCCTTGACGAAGTGCAGATTGCCGACGTGAAACACCGCGCCGCTGTGTTTGAAGAATTAGACAATCGTAAGGCTACGGTTCTTAAAACGATTCACGAACAGGGTAAACTTACCGGTGAACTGCAAGCAAAGATAGACGCTTGTGTCGTGTCGTCGGAGTTAGAGGATATTTATTTGCCCTATCGTCCGAAACGCCGCACCCGCGCTTCCGTAGCAAAAGAAAAAGGATTGGAGCCGTTGGCCGGCATCCTGATGAAACAAGACCGCACGGATATTCATTCGGAAGCGGAAAAATTCCTGACCGACGCCGTATCCTCTGTGGAAGCTGCCTTGTCGGGAGCCCGCGATATTATTGCCGAGCAGGTGAACGAAGATGCAAAAGTGCGGGAGGTGTTACGCCGTTTGTTCCGGCGCGACGCGGTGGTCTATTCCAAAGTGAGCCATGGGCAGGAGGAAGAAGGCATAAAGTATAAAGATTATTTCGATTTTCATGAGGCCTTGAAAAATATTCCATCTCATCGTTTCCTTGCTGTGTTGCGCGGACAAACCGAAGGTTTTCTTACCGTACACGTGGAGCCGGACGAGGCGCAGGCTGTTCCGCTCATCGAAAAACAAATATTGCAACAGCCGGTGGCGCAAACTCCGGCTGTGGAACAGGTGCGCATGGCCATTGCGGACGCCTATAAACGCTTGCTTTGCCCGTCGCTTGAAAGCGAAACAATCAATTGGAAAAAGGAGGAGGCCGACGCCAACGCTATCAACGTGTTTGCCGAGAATTTGCGCCAGTTGCTGCTCGCTCCGCCATTGGGGCCAAAGCGTGTGCTTGCCCTTGATCCGGGCTTCCGCACAGGTTGCAAACTCGTGTGCCTCGATGAACAGGGACATTTGTTGCATAATGAAACCATTTATCCGCACCCGCCGCAAAACGAACGCGGAGCGGCTGTGCGAAAGATTTCTTCACTCGTCGACGCCTACAAAATCGAAGCCATTGCTATCGGCAACGGCACGGCTGGTCGCGAAACCGAACATTTTATCAAAAAAATAGCCTTTCCGAAAACCATGCAGGTGTTTGTGGTGAGTGAAGACGGGGCGTCGGTGTATTCCGCCTCGGCCATTGCGCGCGAAGAATTTCCCGATTATGATGTGACGGTACGCGGCGCGGTGTCTATTGGCCGCCGCTTGATGGACCCCTTGGCCGAATTGGTGAAAATTGACCCCAAGTCTATCGGCGTGGGGCAATACCAGCATGATGTGGATCAGGCTAAATTGAGGGAAAGCCTTGACCGGGTGGTGGAAAGTTGCGTGAACAAAGTGGGTGTAAACTTGAATACCGCCAGCAAACATTTATTGACTTACGTGTCGGGGCTTGGCCCGCAACTGGCACAGTATATTGTGGATTACCGGGCAGCACAGGGCGCTTTTAAAAGCAGGATGGAATTGCGCAAGGTAAAACGTTTGGGCGATAAGGTCTTTGAACAGTGCGCCGGCTTTTTACGTATTCCCGGCGCCGGCAATCCGCTCGACAATAGCGCTGTGCACCCCGAACGCTACGCGCTGGTGGAACAAATGGCGCAGGATCTCAATTTTTCGTTACAGGACTTGCTGACGAACGAAGAAGCCCGTAATCATATCGACTTGATGCGCTATGTGAATGATGCGGTGGGGTTGCCCACGCTGAACGATATTATGACCGAACTGGCCAAGCCCGGCCGCGACCCGCGCAGTGTGGCGAAGGTCTTTGAGTTCTCGCCCGACGTGTTTTCGATCGACGATTTGAAGCCCGGCATGCTGTTGCCCGGTATTGTGACCAACATCACCAATTTCGGCGCTTTTGTGGATGTGGGGGTGAAGCAAGACGGCTTGGTGCACATCTCGCAATTGGCTGACCATTATGTAGGTAATCCTAACGAAATAGTGAAGTTGCACCAGCACGTACACGTGAAGGTGGTGGAGGTTGACCTGAAGCGCCGCCGCATCCAGCTCAGCATGAAGAGTTAAGCGTTGAACTAAGCGTTGTTCGGCTTTGTTTATTTTGTGACTACAAAATTTTACTTATACCTTAAGCATATATCGAAAATTTCCGTATATTTGTGCCTGAAAATTAAAATTAACTAACAACATGAGAAAGATATTGCATCTTATTGCCGGATTCATGCTTGCGGGAAGCGCCCTCGTCGCCTGTTTTGATGAAAAAGATTTTAAGTTTGATAAATTTACGATCAGCGACCTTGACCCCACGTTGTATATTCCGTT
>JAIRLC010000100.1 GCA_031259645.1 Prevotellaceae bacterium
AAATTATTTTTTCAGCTATCTTTGCAGTTCAAAATAAAACATTATGGCCGACGAAAAAATCATATTTTCTATGAATGGGGTAGGAAAAATTATTCCCACCTCCAACAAACCTATATTAAAGGACATCTACCTTTCGTTTTTCTACGGGGCGAAAATCGGTATCATCGGGCTAAACGGCTCGGGGAAGTCCACGCTGATGAAAATCATTGCAGGCCTCGACAAAAGTTACCAGGGCGACGTGGTGTTTGCGCCCGGCTACACGGTAGGGTATCTGGAACAGGAACCGCAACTCGATGAACACAAAACGGTGAAGGAAATTGTGCAGGAAGGCACGCAGGAAATCGTGGACTTGCTGAAAGAATATGAAGCGGTGAATGCAAAATTCGCCGAGCCGATGAGCGACGACGAGATGAACAAACTCATCGAAAAACAAGGCGAGCTGACGGAAAAAATAGAACATGCGAACGGATGGGAGCTCGATGCGAAATTGGAACGCGCCATGGACGCCCTCCAATGTCCCGACGCCGACACGCCGGTGAAACACCTGAGCGGCGGCGAACGGCGACGCGTGGCGCTGTGCCGCCTGCTGCTGCAAGAGCCCGACGTGCTGCTGCTTGACGAGCCCACAAATCACCTCGACACGGAAAGCGTGCAGTGGCTCGAAGCGCACTTGCAGCAATACAAAGGCACGGTGATTGCCATTACGCACGACCGTTATTTTCTCGACAATGTGGCCGGCTGGATTTTGGAACTCGACCGCGGCGAAGGCATCCCATGGAAAGGAAATTACAGCTCGTGGCTTGATCAGAAGTCGAAGCGGCTACAGCAGGAGGAGAAACAGGAGAGCAAGCGCCGCAAGACGCTGGAGCGCGAACTGGAGTGGGTGCGCATGTCGCCCAAAGCCCGCCAAGCCAAGTCGAAAGCGCGGCTGGGCGCTTACGAGAAAATGCTGAACGAAGACGCGAAGCAGAAAGAGGAGAAACTTGAAATATTTATCCCGAATGGCCCGCGGCTGGGCGACAAGGTGATTGAAGTGCACGACGTGAGCAAGTCGTACGACGGGAAAGTGCTGTTTGAGCATTTGAACTTCAAGCTGCCACCGGCCGGCATTGTGGGCGTTATTGGGCCGAACGGGGCGGGCAAAACCACGCTGTTCCGCCTGATTATGGGTATCGAAAAGCCCGACAGCGGCACAATCACCACCGGCGACACCGTAAAACTCGCCTACGTGGATCAACAACATAAACAGATAGCACCCGACAAGACGGTGTTCCAAATTATTTCGCAAGACAGCGAAAACATTCGCCTCGGCAACCGCGAAATGAATGCCCGCGCCTACGTGTCGCGCTTCAACTTTTCGGGCGCCGACCAGGAGAAGAAAGCCACTGTGCTGAGCGGTGGCGAGCGCAACCGCCTGCATCTGGCCATGGCGCTGAAAGAAGAAGGCAACGTGCTGCTGCTCGACGAGCCCACGAATGATGTGGATGTAAATACCATCCGCGCTTTGGAGGAAGGGCTGGAGAATTTCGCCGGCTGCGCGGTCATCATCTCGCACGACCGCTGGTTTCTCGACCGGGTGGCCACGCACATCCTCGCGTTCGAAGGCAACTCGCAGGTGTATTTCTTCGAGGGCGACTATACGGAATATGAAGAGAACAAGAAAAAACGTTTTGGCGACGTTTCGCCAAAACGTTTCAAGTACAAAAAACTAATGGAGTAAAAATAATGAGCAATTTTTTCACTGGCCGCAAAGGGCTGACGGAAGCCATCGCTTCTACATTCAGGAAAAATTATCCTTCTCTTTTTCCAAATTTACCATTTTTTCAGGAATTATCTGTTGGCGATTTTGGTCACTATGAGAATGGCATTTTCACAAAAAAAGGGAATCTTTCCGACTTTGATATTAAATATGACTGTAGTTCACATAATTTACATACGTTTTTCAATTGCAGTTCAGCCAACACTTCCTGCCAAGAAGTTGGAGGTCAGGCAGACGGTAAAATTATTCCCGTGAAGCCCACCCTGTCTGTTAAATTAGAACAGGAAAATGCCTATTTTTGCTGTGGGGTATTTGCCGACCAAATTTTGCTGCTCGACCCTGCTAAGGCGATAGAAAAACGCATCAATTTTCTAACAGCGCATAACATTTGGAATAAAAATTATTGCATAATCAGCAGTGTATATACCGCGCGCAATTTTATTTTTATGGCTACTGCCGGAAAAGCCGTACAAGCTGCTGTGGAACTGAGTTACAGTCCCATATTATCCGCTCCTATTGATGAGGTGCTCTCCCAAGCGGCTGTTCACTACAATATTACAAAGAAAACAAACATCGGGCACATCATTTGTACCGGTACAGATACGCCCCAAGTGGTGGCATGTATGCAAATGCTTAAATTAAAGCGTAGTAATTTAATGAATTACAAGGGATTAGAAACACCCCCCGAGGAGGTTGTTTCCTTAGACGAGGAAGAACAATATTATGTATTGTCGATTGTTGACGAATAATTTGCTTATTCAAAATAATATAAATATCTTTGTAAATTAAACATATTGTATATGGCACACGATATTGTACTAAAACAAGCTATTCAGCAAGTGCGGGCTTATTATGCGTCTCCTGAATACAAAAAGGAAGTGATTCTAAATCAAGAAAACACCAGAGAATTTCTGCGTGTTCACAAGGAGTTGCGCAAATTAGACGATAGCGTGCTGTTTCAAAAATTTACCATCTAATTTTATTGGAACATGTTTCGTGTTTCCGAATATACCGGTCCGGAAAGTATCATTGCTGGATTGGAGGCGTATTTACGTGTTAAAAACCTTTCCCAAAATCATCATTTCAAATACCTGAAAGATTATTTTCAAACGGTTACGATTAAGACCATAGTGTTTGAACACGAATATTTCGACAAAGATTATTTGGAAGATTATTCCCGGTATTATTCCCGGTGTTTTCAACCTTATGATAAAAAATGTATACGGGTGCACTTTTTCAGTCATGCTTTCAAGGAAGAAGATTTTGTAGCTATCATAACAGACCCAACGCAGAAGGGCATTGAAGATTTACAAAAAAACTATGCGGGGTTTGTGGTATTCCGGCCCATTCCCCACACCATATTCGGCAGAACCTGCTTAAAAACTTTCCCGCGTCAAGAGAAAACAAAGCCGGAGAAAAACCGGCAAATCCCTATTGTCAGGGAATATAAAGTTCATTTATTCGGCATCGAATTATCAGTACATTCATTAGCCTATCAGGAGCAAGATAATGCCGTTTCGGCCTGCGCGACCAGCGCCTTATGGTCGGCTTTTCAGAGCACCGGAATTTCATTCCACCACTCTATCCCTTCACCTTACGAAATCACATTAAGCGCCAAAGAACTCATATCCAGCGCCATTTCTACCAATTCCAGCGGCAACAGGGGCTTGGACTCCAAACAAATGGCTTATGCCGTTAAAGCCATTGGGCTGGATCCTTTACTGCTCAGCCCCACGCATAAAGACTATTTAAAAGCCCAAATATATGCCTATTTAAGAGGAAAAATTCCTGTGATTATGGGGTTAGAATTATCCGGAACTACTGAGCAGCCTATCGAAAATAAGCAATATAGCTACAATAATAACATTGGGAAACATGCCATCACTGTTACAGGCTATAACTTGAACAACACGTTGCCCGACCGTTGTTATACCACACCGGAAATAGACGACAATAAATTTCCCGAACTCTATTTGCGTGCTTTAAAAATAGATAAATTTTATGTCCACGACGATCAGATTGGCCCTTTCGCCCGTATAAAATTTTATGACGACGCATCACCTGAAAAAAGATTTTACTACCTTAAAACATTTTTTGTAGAAGTAGGACACAAAATTAATAATTTCACCTCCATAGATGCCGCTCCTACGGTATTATTATTGCCGGTAAACCATAAAATCAGAATCGACTTTCATGAAATTTTTTCTATTGTTAAGACCTTCAACAATGTTTTAACCCGTCCGTTCAGGAATATAACTTTAGAAGAATACAAAGACTCTATTGTTGTTTGGGATATTCACCTGAGCAATGTGTGTGATTTAAAACAATATTTTTCAACATGCCCGGATCTTTCAAAAGAAAATAAAAAGAAATTGCTCACCAAAAGTTTTCCACGATATATATGGGTGGT
>JAIRLC010000028.1 GCA_031259645.1 Prevotellaceae bacterium
TGTCAGGCTTTCGGCGCCTCGTTCAAAGGAAGGATGCTGGGCAGCATCGGCGACGCGGGATGTTATTCGTTCGACTTCAATAAAATTGTAACCTGCGGCGAAGGCGGCGCGGTGATTACGAACAGCAAAAGCCTCTACGAACGCGCCGACCAGTACCACGACCACGGCCACGACCACACCAACGACGACCGTGGCGCCGAAGGACATTTGTCGCCCGGATATAATTTCCGCATCTCGGAACTCCACGCGGCAGTGGGATGCGGGCAAATCGGCAAACTCGACCGGTTTGTGGACATTCACCGTAAATATAAAAAAGTGCTGAAAGACGCACTAAGCGCCGTGCCGCAAGTAACCTTCCGCCGCTTGCCCGACCCCGAAGGCGACAGCGCTACGTTCCTGACGTTCTTCATGCCCTCCGAAGAAAGTGCGCGCAAGGCGGTGAAGGCGCTGAAAGAAGCAAGCATCGACGGCGCGTTCCACTGGTACGACAACAACTGGCACTACATCCGCAAATGGGACCAGTTGAAAGGGCGGAACTTTATGCACCCCATGTACAAGGCCATGCTCGACCTCTTGCCCGATTATTCGAAAGTGGATTTTTCCGCCTCGGATGCGCTCTTGTCGCGCACCATCTCCATCGCCATAAAAATGGGCTGGAGCGACGAAGAAGTGCGCCGGCGCGCCGGTAAGATAACGGAAGCCGTGAAATCGTCACTTTAAAAATAACCCATGAAAATAATAGCACTCATTCCTGCCCGCTACGGCGCAAGTCGTTTCCCCGGAAAAATGATGGCGCTGCTGAAAGGCATACCTGTAATCCGGCGCACTTACGAGGCGGTGGTTAGCACCGGGCTGTTCGACGAAACGGCTGTAGTAACCGACAGCGAGGAAATATATAACGAAATAACCACCCATGGCGGAAAGGCCATCATGAGCCGGAAAGCGCATGAAACGGGAAGCGACCGTATTGCCGAAGCCGCCGGACATTTCGACGCCGACATTATTGTAAATGTGCAAGGCGACGAGCCGTTCACCAAACGCGAGCCGCTGGAAAAACTGCTGGCCGTCTTTAATGAAGCGGACGCCGGCCAAATTGATTTGGCTTCGTTGATGCAAGTGATGCACCACAAAGAACAAATCGCAGACCCGAACTATGTGAAAGTAGCGGTAGATTTGAATAATTTCGCGCTGATGTTTTCGCGGTCGCCTGTCCCCTACCACCGGGACGTGAACCTGCATCCCACCTACTACGAACACATCGGCATATACGCTTTCCGCAAACAGGCGCTGCTCGACTTTTCGAAAACGCCGGCAAGTCCGCTTGAAAGCATTGAAAAGATTGAATGCTTACGCTATCTTGAACATGGAAAGAAAATAAAAATGGTGGTTACCGACTATATGGGCGTTGAAATTGATACGCCGGAAGACCTGCGCAATGCCGAAAAACTATTATAGCATAAAAAATATTTGATATGAAATTCAGAAATTTCCCAATGGTGCCACGCGTAATCTATGGGCGCGGTGCGTTCGATGATGTGAGTGAAATTATTGCGCCGAAACGCAAGGGCGATGCGCCGTTCATCTTTCTCGTAGATGATGTGTTCGCGCAACAGGAAACGCTTCTCCGGCGTATTCCGCTTCAACAAAAAGACAAAATCATTTTTATAAACACAACCGATGAGCCCAAGACGAAACAAGTGGACATGTTGCGGGACGAGCTAAAGGCCGGATTCGGCACAGTGTCCGGCATTATCGGCATTGGCGGAGGGAGCATCATGGACTTGGCGAAAGCCGTAGGATTGATGATGACGAACGAAGGCTCATCCGTGCAATATCAAGGTTGGGACTTGCTTAAAACGCCCGGCGTGTACCGGGTGGGTATTCCCACGTTGAGCGGCACAGGCGCCGAGGTGTCGCGCACGGCGGTATTGACCGGCCCAGAGAAAAAGCTCGGCCTGAACTCCGACTACACCACGTTCGACCAAGTGGTACTTGACCCCTCGCTGACCAAAAACGCACCGAAAAACCAACGTTTCTTCACCGGCATGGATTGCTATATCCACTGCATCGAATCGTTGAATGGGACATACCTGAACGCCTTCAGCAAGAGTTACGGCGAGAAGTCGCAGGAAATGTGCGAGCAGGTTTTCCTCCACAAGAGTGCGTGGGACGACGAAAGTGATGATGCCCTGATGATGGCGTCGTGGCATGGCGGAATGAGCATTGCCTACTCGCAGGTAGGCGTGGCGCACGCGGTAAGCTACGGCTTGGCTTTTGTGTTGGGCACGCACCATGGCGTGGGAAATTCCATTGTGTTTAATTATCTGGAAGAATATTATCCGGCCGGCGTGGAAAAATTCCACGACATGGTGCGCAAGTGGGACATCGACTTGCCCCGCAACATCTGCGCCCACTGCACCGACGAGCAGTTTAACACCATGATTAACGTATCGCTGGGAATGGCTCCGCTGTGGGAAAACGCGCTGGGCAAAAACTGGCGCGACCTCATGACCGCCGCCAAACTGCGCCGCCTCTACGAGCGGATGTAAAAGCAATTTGTTTCAAAATTTTTCTTACCTTTACGTGTCATTTTAAGCAGTTTGTATTATTAAAAACCAAGGGGTAAGTGTAGAAATAAAAAAAGCCCCCGTTGAAGACGAGGGCAACTTAATGTTTTCACAACGGAATAATCCTTATTGTGACTTGATTGCGATGCAAAGGTAAGAAAAATTTCTGAAATAGCAAAAAAAATAACTATAAAAAAACAAACCAAGAAATAAAACACATTGTTTAACAAATCAATAGAAAAATTTATTATGAAAAAAGTATTAGGATTGGACCTCGGAACAACCTCAATAGGTTGGGCTTACGTAAAAGAGGCTGAAGAAAATGACGCCGAACAATCATCTATTGTTGGCTTGGGGGTTCGAGTTAATCCGTTGACAACGGAGGAACAAACAGATTTTGAAAAAGGAAAATCAACTTCCATAAATGCAGACAGGACATTAAAGCGTGGTGCTCGTCGTAATTTACAGCGGTATAAACAGCGTCGTGCCAATCTTCTTCAACTTTTGAAACAACATGGATTGATTGACGGTAACACTGTTTTGGCGGAGGACGAAAAAGGCTCTACACACAGTTCCTATGCGGTGCGTGCTAAAGCGGTTACCGAAAAAGTAAGTCAGGAAGATTTTGCCCGTATACTACTAATGATCAACAAAAAACGTGGATACAAAAGTAGTCGTAAGGCAAAAAACGAAGAAGAAGGGCATGCTATTGACGGCATGGCTATTGCCAAACAATTATATGAAGAAGGCCTCACTCCCGGACAATTTTGTTATCAATTATTGAAAGCGGGGAAACGATATTTACCTGATTTTTATCGTTCCGACTTGCAAGCAGAATTAAATAAAGTATGGAGTTATCAACAGCCATTTTATCCTGAAATTCTCACAGATGAATTAAAAAAAGGATTGGAAGGAAAAGGCCTCCGTGCTACGTCTGCTATTTTCTGGACAAAGTATGGCTTCAATACGGCCGAAAATAAAGGGACAAGAGATGAAAAGAAATTGCAAGCCTATGAATGGCGAAGTAAAGCCATAAACACAACGTTAACGAAAGAAGAAGTCGCTTTTGTTATTGCTGAAATCAATAATAACCTGAATAGTTCAAGTGGATACTTGGGCGCTATCAGTGACCGCAGTAAAGAGCTTTATTTTAAAAAAGAAACCGTTGGACAATATCTTTACAGGCAATTGCAGGC
>JAIRLC010000104.1 GCA_031259645.1 Prevotellaceae bacterium
CCACCGCCTACGACAAGTACGCCTTGCGGGCGTTTGAGGTCAACAGCATCGACTATTTGCTGAAGCCCATTCATCCGGCCCATTTGCGGCGTGCCATGGAGAAATACCGGAACCTGTCGGGTGCAAAGGGCCTTGACAGCCGGGCGCTCTCGGCGCTTCTTGAGCACATCCGCAAGGAGAAGGCGGTGTACAAGTCCTGCCTGCTGGTGCCCGACAAGGACAAGCTGGTGCCGCTGGCCGTAAAGGACATTGCCTACGTTTACATCGACATAAAAGCGGTGGTAGCCGTAACGCACAACACGCGCCGCCACTACCTCACGCCGTCGCTGGACACATTGATGACGCAATTGTCGCCGGAAGCGTTTTTCCGCGCCAACCGGCAGTATATCGTGGCGCGCGCCGCCGTGAAAGACGTCAGCACGTGGTTCGACGACAAGCTGGCAGTAAACCTCACCGTGCCCGTTCCAGAGAAAATCTACGTGAGCAAAGCCCGCGCAAAGGAATTTAAAGAATGGCTGACGAAGTGAGCGGGCGCTTAGACTTTATACACGCCCTTAATCAAGTCGGTGGCCTGTTTATTGACATGCCGGTTCAGGATCTTCTGCTCGCTTTTTTCCAACAGGGCATAGTCGCTTGCGTGTTCCTTCAGGTAGTCCTCTAAAACATCTTTGCTGAAAAGGCCTATCAGCTTGCCCATCTCTTTCGGAATCGACACGTGCCCGATTTTGCTTATTACATTATTCAGCCGGTTCTCCGTGACATACGCCTCTGTCAGCGCCAACTGATTATTGAGCGCCTCGCTGTATGTGGGCGCCACGAACAGCGCCGGCTGCCGCTTCTTCACCGCTTTCTTTTCGGCGAATTTGCTGTTCTTGCTCTTCAGCAACACCCGTGAGCCGTTGCTGAGAAATGCCGGCTCCACCGGACGGATAACGACGCCCTCGCAAATGTTGCCTTCAATAGGCGGCAGCCCCAGCCACTCCGCAATGTGGCTCGGAAAGTCGTTCGGATACGCCAAACACTCGTCCAGCGTACCTTGAAACAACGTCTTGGCATACAAAATGCCGCCTTCTTCAAAGAAGGCGTTTGTTTCATCTACGGAAAAATATCTTCTGCTGTCCGGCCCGGTGATATAAATGTCGAATCCGTAAAACTCGTGCACAGGGCAATAATATACGCCTTTCTGAATATTCAGCACGGTCGAAAAGTTCTTTACGTCCGGGTGCGGATACTTGCCTCCGAACATTTCGCCGTAAACCAACATACTTTCCGTATCCGTATATTTCGCTTTTATCCGTTGAAACAGGCGGACGATGCGTTCCCGGTAACGTTCGAGCAATTCCTCGTAATTGTAAAACGACTCTCCGGGCTCAATCAGCCCCGTCCGTTTGGCAAATTGCACGGTTTGGCCGTCGGTGACAAAGCTGCAATTCGCTCCATGCACCTTTTCCTGCACCACATAGGGCAGAGAGTCAAGGTGCTCAAGCCTGATTTTATCCAAGAGCTCCTTGTCGTAAGTGTTCTCTATGGAACTGTATTTTTTGAATATTAACATGGCGGATTATAAAGTGACTTGTAAATTTAGGTGTCCATTCAGGCCCTCACGTATTATTCTCATAAGGGTTGATATTCTAATATCGCTTGCATTATTTTCTATTCTGGATATATACGTTTTGGTTGTTCCGCATTTTTCGGCTAGAGCCTCTTGTGTTAACCCTTTTTCCTTCCGAAGCTCTTGCAACATGACACCTAATTTGAATACTTCAAATTCTTCTTCATAGTGTTCTCTACTTGCTGTTCCTCGTTGACCGTATTGACTGTCTAAGTGACTTGCAAATGATGTTAAATTACTATATGCTTTCTTTTTCATCGAAATATTGTTTTTTGAGTTTTTCTGCTTTTTCTATTTCTTTTGACGGTGTTTTTTGTGTTTTTTTGCGAAATCCGTTGATAAGTATTATCAAATGCCCTTCATCAAAAAAACTAAATACTCTATAAATATCAGAACCTACTTCCACCCTTATTTCATATAGCCCCGTCGAATTTGTTATATGGGTAAGAAATTTTTGAGGGACCCGCTCAATCATTGATATGAGTTGCAATGTCCAGTTGAATTTCTTTTGTACACTTGTTGTTAGTGTATTAAAAAAATCAAGATAATAATTCTTGTAATAAAATATCTCTCTCACCATATTCTATTTCATTTAATCTTGACACAAAGTTACCTAATTAGATAATAAAAAACAATTTTTCCTGTAAAATTTTTGTTGTTTATAAAAAAAATTCCGAACTTCGCATCCTAAAACATAAAAATTATATAGATTTATTCACTAAACAGGAGGAACCAAACTATAGTAGCACCTTATAGACCGCCGCGTCCGGTATTCAGGCCGGGCAATACTGGGAACAACAACAGTAGCAATAATAGAGCTACAAGGCCACGGCAGTTTGAAAAAAAGGAAGACGAACATCGTATCAACACCGAAATTAGAGGTGTGACCAGTGTTCGCATTGTTGGCGACAACGTGCCTAACCCGGGTACGGTGTATCCTATAGCTGAAGCCTTGAAGATGGCACAGGGCATGGAGCTTGATTTGGTTGAAATTTCACCGAATGTTGACCCCCCTGTATGTAAAATTGTGGAGTACCAGAAATTCCTTTATCAACAGCGCAAAAAAGCGAAGGAGATGAAGTCGAATGCGCAAAAGGTGGTGATTAAGGAAATACGGTTCGGCCCGAATACCGATGAGCATGATTATCAGTTTAAGCTGAAACATGCGCAGAGTTTTTTGAGTGAAGGCTCCAAAGTGAAGTCGTATGTGTTCTTTAAGGGGCGCTCCATCATGTTTTCGGAACAGGGCGAAAAACTCCTGTTGCGCTTTGCGGTTGACCTTGAAGAATACGGGAAAGCCGAACAATTGCCTAAGTTAGAGGGTAAGCGTATGATTATGATGATTGCCCCCATGAAAAAAATAAAGTAAATAGTAACTAAATTTAAATAGAATAAAAATGCCTAAAATTAAAACGAACTCCGGTGCCAAAAAGCGGTTTCAGCTTACCGGATCGGGAAAAGTAAAGCGCAAACATGCGTATAAACGTCATATTCTGACAAAAAAGACAACCAAACAAAAGCGCAACCTCACGTATGCCACTATCGTGGATAAATCCGATGAGAAACGCATCAAAGACTTGTTAGTCGCTTAATTTTTTTATTAACCAGAATGTTCAGCAAAAAGATCCCGCGTGCGGGGCGCTGACTTTCGCAAAACAACATTTTATGTCTCGTTCTACTAATGCGGTTGCGTCACGCGCCCGCCGCAAAAAAATTCTCAAACTTACCAAAGGTAACTTTCTGGCCCGCGCCAATGTGTGGACGGTGGCCAAAAACACTTACGAAAAAGGGTTGACCTACGCTTACCGCGATCGTAAAGTTAAAAAACGCACGTTCCGCGCCTTGTGGATACAACGTATCAACGCCGCTGTGCGCGCATACGGAATGACGTATTCCGAGTTTATGGGCAAGGTGGCCAAGCAGAATATTGCGCTTAACCGCAAGGTGCTGGCCGATTTGGCCATGAACCACCCTAAGGCTTTCGAAGCAGTG
This sequence comes from Prevotellaceae bacterium, assembly GCA_031259645.1. Taxonomy (GTDB): domain Bacteria; phylum Bacteroidota; class Bacteroidia; order Bacteroidales; family UBA932; genus JAIRLC01. The sequence continues at coordinate 3,605 of JAIRLC010000104.1, forward strand.
GTAAAATCCTTGAAATAAAGGCGAACAAAGGAATTCGGCACAGGGCTGAATGAGCCAGTTTCCTGAAGCTGAATGACGACTTGAATACGGAATACTCATTCCGTATTTTTTTTTCGTAAAACGCGATATCCCTTGCCATGTGGTAGCGTTCCATCCGCAAGGCCGCCATGGAGCGGATATGTGCATATTTGTGTTTATGCCTCATCATTTTCGTCTTTAACGGCGGCCGGTTTCTCCTGATGCAAATCCGGCGACGCGGGATTGAAAAATATCTTTAGAAAAAAACGCACCATCCGGTTGGTGAAAATATGTTTACGCCACAACAGTACAAGGGTGGATAAACAAGCGATAAATCCACCGATGATAAACATGGCGCCTGCCGGCGAACGGAGCGCCTGTCCCAGCCAATAAGTAAAGCCGGCCATTATAAACAGGAACGCGCACATGAACAATAGCATGCCGATAATAACGCTGAACAACAAACCGGAAGAAGAGGAGAGGTGATCGACTGCCCGTAATTTCAGTGCATCAAATCGCAAATTGATATATTCCCTCACATCGCCAAACAAGTGTCCCAATTGTGAAATTTTATCTTCTGCGCCCATCATTGTTATGCTTTATTGCCGGCCGGCTCTTCCTTCTTCCCTGGATGGATAAAGTGGTCTATTTTGTTGCTCAATTTGTCAAATTCCTTACTGAACAGGTCGGACATGGCTTTACGCGCTTCCGCCCCTTTTTCGGTAGTAAACAGTAAAGTTGCCGCCGCACCTATGGCTGCGCCGCCTAAAAAGGCAATCAAAGTTGTGTTTGAAGTTTTCATATTCATATTTTTTTGTAAATTTGCACTTTCATGGAAACAATCTCATTTATTGGTAGCGGACACGTTGCAACTCGCCTTGCCAAGGCCTTTTTTGCCTGTGGCTATGCGGTGGTTGACATTTACAGCCGCACGCCCGAACATGCCCAACAACTTGCCGCGCAAGTCAACGCCCACACTGTCCATCACATCAATTCCCTGCGTCCGGCCGATGTGTACATCATAGCCGTTGATGACCACGCCATACCGCAGGTGGCGCAACAATTGCCGCTCATGCAAAGCCTCGTGGTACACACTGCCGGCTCGGTGGACCTGTCGGCGCTTCAAAAATTCCCAAACCACGGCGTACTTTACCCACTGCAAACCTTAAACCGTGCACATGAAACGGACTTTCGCGCCGTGCCTTTCTTTATAGAAGCAAATATACGAAAAAATTATAATATTATCCACCGTCTGGCGGAATCTTTGTCGAAAAACGTGAAAGAGCTTGATTCTGAAAGTCGTGCCCGCTTGCATTTAGCAGCGGTATTTGCCGGCAATTTTGTGAATAGCCTGTTGGGTGTGGCCTGTGACATTGCAGGCGCCCAATTTGAATATCTGAAACCCTTGGTGGAAGAAACGGTGAAAAAAGCGTTTGCCACCGGCCATCCGGCAATGGTACAAACCGGGCCGGCGCGTCGTGGCGACGAAATCAGCATCAATAAACATATAAAATCATTATCTTTGCATCCCGAATGGCAAACCATTTATCGTTTGCTCACCGAAAACATTATAAAACAAGCGACACATGCAAAACAAACCTGATTATAAAACCCGGTTGGAGCAAATCAAAGCCTTTGCGTTTGACGTGGATGGGGTATTTACCAACGGCATGGTGTTAGTGAGCGAAAACGGCGACCTGCTGCGCTCCTACAATGCCAAAGACGGCCATGCGATACGCGCGGCTGTGATGGCCGGCTATCCGGTGGCTATCATTACCGGCGGCTCGTCGGCCACCATCGAAAAGCGCTTTCGCCCGTTGGGTGTGAACGACATTTACCTGAAATCATTTTACAAGTTGCCCGATTTCGACGATTTCTGCAAGCGGCACAAACTCTTGCCCCACGAAGTGCTGTTTATGGGCGATGACATTCCCGATATTGAAATTATGGAAGTGAGTGGCGTGGCGTGCTGTCCCGCCGATGCGGTGCCGGAAGTGAAGGCGGCAGCCGATTATGTGTCGTCGCTAACGGGCGGCAGCGCCTGTGTCCGCGATGTGGTCATGCAGGTGATGAAAGTGCAGGGGCGCTGGGGCCGGCACGTGGAACTCGCCAGCCAATAAAATTTCTAACGGGAATTGTGGTTTTCAAAAAAAATATTTACCTTTGTAAAATATATTGCTTCCTGCACGGTTTTAAATATTTACACTGATGAGGACGACCACTGAAAAATACATCAATCCGTTTACTGACTTTGGTTTCAAAAAGCTGTTCGGTACCGAAGTCAACAAAGACCTCTTGATTGACTTCTTAAATCAGATCATCAAGGAACAGGGCAGGATTACCAACATTCATTACTTGCAAAACGAACAACTGGGATTTGGTGAGCCCGACCGCCGCGCCGTTTTCGATATTTATTGCGAAAATGAAAAAGGCGAAAAATTCATT
>JAIRLC010000110.1 GCA_031259645.1 Prevotellaceae bacterium
AGCCGACGACTATAAAACTGATAGAAATAAAGCCGACGGAGTGAATAATAAACAAAAATTACAATAACATGAAGCATCTTTGCTCCCCCTTCGGGGGCTGGGGGGCTTCTAAAAAAAAACTATTATGAAAAAAATTCTTCTTTCTTTTCTTTCCCTTATGGGATTGGGCTTTCCTGCATTTGCACAAAGCCACATTAACATTGAACTGCTCGGCGTCACTTACACTACGCCAGCCGTGCAATTCTGCGTATCATGGAGTAGCATCCCTGTTGTAACCGGACAAACACACAACTCCAAAATCTGGCTATGGGTTGATTTTATCAAAATAGAAAATAACCAACCCTCCGGCACGTGGACACGCGCCACCGTTGCCAATCCTTCACCCGGAACGGTTGTGCCGGAAACGGACAAAGGTTTTTGGTTGCAAGGCGCCACATCCGGCAGTTATGCTGCAACGGTAACAGTAGCGTTAACGAACATACCGGCAAACACTACTTTTAATTGGTGTGCTTATGCTTCCGATTGCCCGCCGAATGCAAGCGCTAACAATGGAACTTATACTTTCAAGGGTACGCCGCCGTTTACATTGACAGCATCCGACGGAATAACTACTCAGACGGTAAGCGGGACAACACTTACCGCTTCAGCATTAACCATTACACCGACCACTATAAGGGATAAAACAGAATGTCCGGGCATTATTTGCCCATATCCCGGCGACGATTTATATGTTGATGCTACGCACCTTTGCCAACAACGTACCAGTGGCGCACAAAATTGGGAAGCATGGATAAAAGATACACGCGATAATGAATTGTATAGAATTGTTTTGATGCCTGACAATAAATGGTGGCTGGCTCAGAGTGTAAAATATAGCGGTAGTGGGTATCAACCAAGTTGGTGTGGAAAAGATGAATGTGGTCGGGTATATTCACCTGCAGAAATGCGTAATGGGCAATCTTCGACAGGCAACATTCAAGGTATATGTCCGAGTGGATGGCTCGTCCCTATTGTTGCCGACTGGAATGCTCTGGTTACGGCTCTTGTGTCGGAAGGAGAGACTGCACGCGTACTCGGATATATAGGGCATCCTTGCTGGAACGAAGATACCTATGGATGGGCTGATATTAAAAACGTGTATAGCGGCACTGGCGGTGTTAGCGAGGCTAAGGGTGACCAATTTCGCATAAGCTCGAAGATGGCAAACGATGCTACATACGCATGCCGCGGCTTTTGTGTTCAATGTCAACTGAGCAACCATAGTCAAATAAATAGCAATGCAGACTGCTCTAATGCCGCTCCGATACGTTGTTTTCGCCTACTGTAATTTTAGTATACATAATTTAATTTGGCGGGCAAAAAACATTGCGTTCCTCTTTCATTGCGCCTTATTCCCGTTAGGGTTTCATCGCGCAACCTTGGGGAAAACAAAATGCTCCTGAAACAGGTAAAACAGGGGCAACAACGGAATTATTGTCGACCCTAAATGAATTTGGGACGTCCCAAAATGAAAATGGGACGTCCCAAAACGAAAATGGGACGTCCCAAAATGAAAATGGGACGTCCCAAATTTGCCCTTACTTGTTTTCAACCACTTTCACATTGATCCGGGTCAGCCAGTCAATCACTTGTTGCTTTGCATTCTTTTCCGGGTTCTTCACATCGTCGCCGCTGATGGAAAAACCTTCCAACGCTGTGGCGCCGGACGCAGCCGCCACAATATCTATTAAGCAGTTGTCCGCACTTCCGCCGAAAGTGGCAAACGGCACAATGGTTTTGCCCGACAAGTCATATTCTTTCAGGAAACTTTTTACCGGCAGCGCCACCGTCCCAAACCAGTTGGGCGTTCCAATGAAAATAATATCATAGGAAGCAATGTCCACCTTGTTTTTCAACGCGGGTAAAACCCCTTCGTCAATGTGTTTTTGCGCGGCGGCATGCGCAGCGTCTGCAGGATACGGGGTTTCCGTTTCAATGACAAACACATCCCCACCAGCCGTTTGATGGATTAGGTCGGCAAGAATAGCCGTGTTTCCCCAGAGGGAATAGTAAACCGTGAGCGCTTTCGGCTCACCCGAAGAACATGCGCCGGCGCTAAAGAAAAGCACAAGGCATGTAGTGATTAAAATGACCAATTTTTTCATAACTGAATTACTTTTAGTTTAATATTAATTATAAATAACGAGAACAAATATAAGAAGTATTTTTGTTGTTTTCCGGCTACTCCTGCACTTTTAACAGGAAACGGACAGTTTTTGATAGTTTTTGAACTTTTAAACATTTTCTTTTGTGTAATATTGAACTTTTAAATTGTATGACGTCAAAAATTTATTTCTACATGGCTTTATTTTTCCCTACCATAAGCGTATTGTATATTATCATTGCCGTCATTCTTTTGTCCCTGATTGTGCTGTATGTCTGCCACCGTGTTGCCGCCCATGATTTGAAAACAAAAATACGTTTTTTCATTCACATGGCGCATGACATCCGTACGCCGGTATCCCTGATAAAAGCGCCGCTCAGCGAAATTGAAACACAGGAAAACCTGTCGGAAAACGGGAAACGCTTGCTTTCTTTAGCGCTGAAAAATGCAGACAAGCTCTCTATATTGGTTTCCCAACTGCTGGACATCCAAAAAGTGGACGCCCATGCCGAAAAATTGACCATGACCAAACAGGATATTTATAGCTATATGCAGGAAAAAACTATTGTATTCCGTGTGGCGGCATTACATAAGGGACTTGGCTTGCGATTGGAAATCAGTCCCGATTTCCCGGAAATCTGGTTTGACAAGGATAAGATGGACAGGATAATGGATAATTTGTTGTCGAATGCCATTAAATATACGGAAAAAGGGAGTGTTTCTGTTATTGTAGCCTATTCCGGCAGCCAGTGGACGGTTACTATAAAAGACAGTGGCGTTGGGATACCTGCCCGTGAACAAAAATACCTGTTCAAACAGTTTTACCGTGCCGGGAATATTATAAAACTTAACGAACCCGGCTCGGGGCTTGGGTTGCTATTGACTAAAAAATTAGTGAAACTATTGGGCGGTCACATTAGTTTTTCCAGTGTGGAGAACGCCGGGACTTCGTTTATTTTAACATTCCCGTTAGAAAAAAGCGATCCGCTGCTTCACCGTAAAACGTTCGACGTGCAAGCCGCTCAGGAAGAAACCCGGTTGCCGGCGCCCCGCAAAGCCGTGCTGCTATTGGTCGAAGACCATGAAGACATGCGAGAGTACCTCACGGAAAGTTTATCGCAGGCGTACCACGTGGTCAGCACTGCCGACGGGACAAATGCCGTAGAGCTGACAAAGGAAATCAATCCCGACATTATTATCGCCGACGTGCTGGTACCCGGCTTGCGGGGCGACGAGATTTGCCGGCTGTTAAAATCATCGATAGAAACCAGCCATATTCCTTTTATCCTGCTGTCGGCATTGAGCGACAAAGAGCATATCATCATGGGACTGGAAGCCGGAGCGGATGATTATATCATAAAACCGTTCGACTTTAATGTACTGAACGCCCGGATACGGAATATCCTCCAACACCGGGAACAGTTGCGTGCAATGGTATTTTCTTCCGAGCCGGAACTGGAAGAGAATAATTATGTCCATCAACTCGACAAAGTTTTCCTGGATAAAGCCATGCAAATTGTGGAACGGGAATTGGACAATTCCGATTTTTCCATTAATGAGTTTTGCCGGAATTTGGCGATGAGCCGCACTTCCGTATATAATAAATTGAAGGCATTAACCAATCAGGCGCCCAATGATTTTATCCGTATAATCCGCCTCAACAAAGCGAAAGAGCTCCTGTTGTCAAGGAAATACACGATTGCAGAAGTGGCTTATATGGTCGGCTTTTCAGACCCGAAATATTTCAGCGTAAGTTTCAAAAAACAATTCGGCTGTAACCCGAAAGATGTAAAAAACGCACAAACCTGACAGCCATTAAACTTTTTTTGATAATTTCTCAACCCGAAAGACAATGAATATAGCTAATATTGCAAATTATAATAACTTTGTTAAATATTTATAAACAAAATCATACAAAATTTTATGGACACATATCTTGGTTTGGATTTAGGAGGCACTAAATTATTAATCGGGGAATTGGATAACCGGGGCAATATATTGAAATATAAAAAATATAATTCCGGCTATTTTAACCAGCAATCTGCATTGGACGTCATCAAACAGTCATTGACCGATTACATAAAAACAGTCGGGTGGATAGACAAAACGCCGGTAAGCATGGGCGTCGGATTGATTGGACGCGTAGATGCGTTGCGGGGTATATGGTTGCAAATAGACCCTTCGCGCACGCAGCCCATTCCTTTGGCAAAAGAACTTACCGACAGTTACAATATCCCATGCTACATTGATAACGATGTGAAAAGCGCCACCCGTGCGGAACGCCATTTTGGGTTCGGGCAAATATCGCACAATTTCATATACATTAATGTAGGTACCGGCATCGCCGCCAGTTTTGTGGTGAACGGGCGGCAAATCAGGGGCAGTCATTGTAATGCCGGGGAGGTGGGACATACCCAGGTGGGCGTTAACCTTGGGATAAAATGCGCCTGCGGGCGAATGGATTGCGTAGAACAAATAGCTGCCGGCATCGGCTTTGATGCCTGCGCCCGCCTGCTTGCCGGCAAATATGAAACCAGTCTTTATATTCCATCCGATTTATCCGAGCGCGTACAGGTGAAAGATATTTTCACACTGAGCCAAAAAGGCGACCCGTTGTGCGTGCAATTAGTGGAAAATGCCTCGCAGGCATTAGCCAACCTTATTATGAACTTAGTGCGGGTCAGCGACCCCGACACGGTCGTATTGGGAGGAGGGCTGGTGTCCGACGGCTATTTGCATACTAAAATTCTGGAAAAATTAAATCCGACAACTATCCGGTTTGTTACCAATGGCGTTGTTATTACCAAACTAAATCCTGATTTCATTGGGTTGGTGGGCGCCGGCGCCATTGCAATGAATGTATAAATAAGAAAAAATATGGTTATTACCATTGCACAGAATGAAGCAGCGTTCGACTGCTGCGCCGCTTGGCGAATAATAGGAGAAATCCTCGCACATCCGGAAGCGGTCATCGGATTATCAACTGGTAAAACCACCAAAAACATACATGCGGTAATAAGCCATATTTACCGGCTATATCCTTTCGACGTTTCCCGCATCACGCTGTTCGGCGTTGATGAAGTAATCAATGTGCCGCAAGCATACAAAGGCGCTTGTTATACGATGCTAAAAACACAACTCATCAATCATCTCGGATTGGCGGAAACCCAATTCCTGATGCCGCCGACTATCTCCGGTAATCCGGAGGAAGAATGCCGGCGTTTCCAACAAGCGATAGAAGCAAAAGGCGGCGTTGATTTGCAACTGTTGGGATTGGGCGAAAACGGACACATCGGTTTTAACCAGCCCGGCACGCCATTTGAAAGCGAAACATGGGTATCCAATATGGACGAGGCGCTGGAAGCCCGCATCAGAAAAGAAACCAATACGCCTCCCGGAATAAAATTAGGAGGACTCACCTTGGGTTTACGTACCATCATGCGTTCACGTAAAATTATAGTAGCTGCCAAAGGGAAAGCCAAAGCCGAAATTGTACGGCAAATGCTTTCCGGCCCCATTACTACAGCGGTTCCTGCTTCCGTATTGCAACTGCATCCTCATTGCGAATGTTTGCTGGACGTCGGCGCCGCTGAAAAAATTGTATAATTATTCACCTTTTAACCTGCCAAAGATTATGACACATCCCGCTAAACCGACAAATTATGTAATGCCTTTCATTACGATGGTCTTTTTATTCCTTATCATAGGGTTCCTGACCACAGCGAATGCACAGTTTCAAGGACCATTGAAGGAAGCCTTTTTGAAAGGAGTGGGCGATTTGAAAAATACGTTCGCCACGTTGATTACTTTTTCGTGGTTCCTCGCCTATCCCCTTTGCGGCGGAATTGGCGCGGCTTGGATAACAAAGTATGCGTACAAAGGAACATTAATTCGCTCGCTGTTCATCATGATAGCGGGACTGGGGCTGTTTTTCCTTTCCTCATGGTTCACGGTACAATTTCCAAACGCCACATTGCAATTAGGACAAAACGTAATACCCTCCGGTTTTTTTATTTTCCTGTTGGGGTCGTTTGTTGTAGGCGCTTCCGCCACCATATTGCAAGTGGTTATCAACCCGTACCTGACCGCCTGTTTCATCAAAGGCACGCAGCCGGTACAGCGGTTAGCCATCGGCGGATCCGCTAATTCCATCGGCACCACCATTGCGCCATTCTTTGTTACCGGCATTGTGTTCGGCGGCGTAGCTATGGAAGATGTGCAAGTCAGCCAGCTCATGATACCTTTCCTGTCGCTGATAGCCGTTATTGCCCTCATCGTTGTGGCGCTGTTCCGGTTGTCGTTGCCGGATATACAGGGAACCAAAGCAGAACGCGGCGAGAAATTAGAGAAAAGTATTTGGTCGTTCCGTCATCTGACATTGGGCGTCATAGCTATCTTTTTCTACGTGGGCGTGGAAGTGTGTATCGGAGCGAACATCAACCTGTATGCTATAGAACAGGAGAAAGTTGCCGGGGCGTTTTCTTTCTTCGGAAACAGTTCCCTCACCTTGTTCGGCATTAATTTCGCCATTCCGGCATTGATGGCTACGTTGTACTGGGGCGGCATGCTCGTCGGACGGCTGGTTGGGAGTTCACTGAAAACCGTTCATCCGCGCATACAATTGGTGACGACAACCGCTGTTGCCACTGCGCTTACTTTGTTAGCCATCGGGTTTAACAATCCATGGTTATTGACCGCCGTGGGGCTGTTCCATTCCATTATGTGGGGCGCTATTTTTACGTTATCGGTGGCAAAATTGGGGAAATATACTTCCGTAGCCTCCGGCGTATTCATGATAGGCGTAGTTGGCGGCGCTATCCTCCCGCTGTTGCAGGGAGCCATAGCCGACGCTATAGGCGGTTGGCGGTGGTCGTGGTTTATTGTTATCTTTGGGGAATTATTTATGTTATATTATGCCCTGATAGGCAGCAGGCAGCAGCAGGCAGTAGGCAGTGCTGGCGCTTCGCGAATGGAGAATGGATAGTGGAGAATTAGCTGGCGCGCCAGCCGACTTACGACTTATGACTTACGACTTACGACTTATGACTATTATGAAAAAGATACTATTATTATTACTGTTATCGGGTTGGTTTGTGCCGGTGCAGGCGCAATATCAAACAAGCGCATCCCGCCTGTGGGAAAAGTATCCGCCCGAAGTGCAGCTAAGAGGCTTTGGGCTGCACCAGTCACAACTCGTGCAAATGGACAATGATGCACAACTGGAAGAAGTATTCCTCTTCAGCGCCGACAATGGGCATTATCCGTATTTCGACATATTTAAAATCTACTACGTAATCGTGGGGAATTATACCAAAGAAGTAAAGTATAAATCGGAAATAGTACGCACGACGGAACGCTCCTTATTGCTGGAAGACCGGGATAATGACGGGAAATTCGAGTTATACCACCGCTACTTTAAGGACGGGAATTTCACGGTAGATACCTCCGGCAATCATTTGCAAGTTACTTGGGTTTATGATTGCATTGAGCATATTAACAAATAAGAATTATGAAAAAACTGATATTTATTGCCGCGTCATTTTTTATTTTTGCCGGAAATATGCCCGATGCGCCGGGGAAGACAAAAATAAAAACCATGATTGTAACCGGGCAAGACGGAAGCCATTGGTGGCAGGGCGGAAGCGAGGCTATTAAAATGATATTGGAGAACAGTGAATTGTTTACCGTTGATATACTTGTTACGCCTTCCTGGGGGGAAGATATGACCGCATACAATCCCGATTTTTTTTCCTACGATTTAGTGGTGATACACTATGGCGGAACAACGTGGGCGGAA
>JAIRLC010000163.1 GCA_031259645.1 Prevotellaceae bacterium
AAAGCCTCGTCGCCGGTGGCGGCAATCATCATCGCCACCAGCGCACCGAAACTCACTATGCGATGGGTAAACAAGGAAACCAATGCAAACCCACCGATGCATCCGGGAACAAGCCCCAACAATGCACCAAGCAACACCTGCCCGAAACGCGACCGCTCTATCTTCCGGAATGACCGCCCATGGGAATACACATTAAAGTACTCAATTAGCAACATCATCACCATGACCAGGCCGGTGATGAGAAATGCGTTTTTTAGTACTCCCGTAAAAATCATCAAAAATTATTATTCACCTAACAGTTCTTTCAACTTATCGCGCAACACATCACTATCTAAGTTGCGCGCTATAATTTTTCCTTCCTTATCAAGTAAGAAAGTGGTAGGGATGAAGTCCACCACATACGACTTACATGCTGCGCCTTCCTTATCCCACAAGTGTGTCCACGCCAAACCGTCTTCAGCAATGCCTTTCAGCCATGCGTCCTTATTCCTGTCGCGCGAAATACCCACTACATCAAATCCCTTTTCATGATATTGTTTATACAACGCCACCACATTCGGATTTTCTTGACGGCACGGACCGCACCACGAGGCCCAAAAATCAACCAGCACATACGTTCCCTTGCCCGCTACCGACGACAACTTCACCGGGTTATCATTCACATCGTTCAACTCCACATCTACAAAAGGACTGCCTGTCGCCACATTTTGCAAATTCGTCAAACGGGGCTGTATCACTTTGGTTATTTCGGCTTCTTTATCTTCAATGTTAGCCAGCAATGTAGTTAATTCTTCAACATTAAATGCATAAGGCATTAGATAGAACATTCGCTGTCCCGCAATATTATTCGCATTGGCCAACACGAAACTTTTAGTTATTTCGCTCTTCTTTTCTTTCAACGCTTCATAGGCCACATTCATTTCTTTTTCCGTTTCGGCTAATAATTTTTTCTTTTCCGCATCCTTTATGCGATTATTCTTAGACAACTCTTCTTCTTTCTGCGTATAAACTTCCACCAACTCTTCTATAGCGCTGTCAAGCGAATCACTGTTTTCCGCATAAGCGAGATATTGTTCGTTCACCGGACTGCCCGTAATGCTACTATGCGGCATGTCTTCAACATTCAGCGCCACATTCATTTCTTCACCCTTTCCCGTAATAAAAAACAAGAAAAGAGCATCCACACCGTCAACCCTTAAAACATACGTATCGGGCTCTACATTTCCCTGAAATTTGAAAGCGCCGTTTTGAAGAATTGCACTATCTACCGTTGTAAAAGGCTTGTCTTCAGATATAAAAGGATAATTGGCAAGCCGGTCCAATGCAACCTTTGCCCCATCTTTAACATGCTGCACCGTCCCATTGATGGTGTAATTTACCGGCAACCCACATGCTGTGAATAAGCATATTAAAGTCAAAAAGAAAAATATTTTTTTCATACTGTTTTTTTTAATTTTATTTATATTAAGAAATAATTGTGTTGTAAAGTTACGAATATTTAAGCAAAAACAAACACCTAATATTAAATAATTGTTAAAAATGAAAAAACTTTTTTTGTTTTCCCGGTTTTCTTCCTACATTTGCATGTCATTTTATTCAATATATGAACAACACTAAAGAGCGTATTATTCAAGAAGCAGCCATGCTATTTGCCAAGCAAGGATGTAAAGTTATCACGATGGATGAGATTGCCACTTCCATGGGTATTTCGAAGCGAACAATTTATGAAAACTTTTCGGATAAGCGGGATCTACTATTACAATGTGTGGAATATTTTTTCCGGCAAGCACAAAGTAATGTGAATATAATACTAAAAAGTTCGGACAACATTATCAATACGATATGGAAGACCATGAAATGCGAGTCGGATATTTTGGGGCAGGCAAAATATAATTTTTTCAATGAAATACAGAAATATTTTCCCGATGTGTATAAATCAACCGTCACCATTTACAAAAAACAGAATTTTGATAACATGGAGAAACTGTTGAAAAAGGGGCAGGAGGACAAAGTAATCAGAAAAGACATCGACATAAAAATCACTACAGTGCTTTTGCAAGAGGTGGGAACACTTATATTGGACAGCGATATATTTATGAAATACAGCTATGAAAAACACAAGGTCATGCATACCTTTATGTCCAGCTTTACCCGTGGCATCTGCACTGAAAAAGGATTAAAAATATTAGAACTGAAAAATAAAAAATAAAAATGAACAGATTGAAAATATCCGGATGGTTAATTAGCCTCGTATGCCTGCCTTGTGCCGGGTGGGGACAAGCCGCACAAATAAAGGACACCTTGCGCATTAACCTGCAACAAGCGCTGGAGATTGCACTTAGCGATAACCCCACGATTTTAATTGCCGATCTTGAAATCAAGCGCGTCGATTATTCAAAGCAAAATGCGTGGTTGGGGCTGTTGCCGTCGTTGAGCGGCACGGCGCAATACAGCAAATATGTGGTGCCGGCGTCCATGAGCATGATGGGACAAGTGATGGACTCCCCTACGGATTTCAACGCATCCATGGGCGTGTCGCTGTCGCTGCCGTTGTTTGCGCCGGCGCTGTGGCGGTCAATTCAAATGACGGCGCTGGATATGCAATTGGCTGCCGAAAAAGCGTACGCATCCAAAATCACCTTGCGCAACGATGTGACGAAAGCCTACTATAATATCCTGCTGGCACAGGATTCGTACAGGTCGTTGCAGGACGGTTACGACGTGGCGCGGCAGAACTACGAAGAAGCTAAAAAACGCTTCGAGCTGGGGTTGGTGGCGGAATACGATTATATCTCCGCCGAAGTACAAATGAACAACCTGCTGCCAACACTGCTGCAAGTAGAAACCGGTATTGCGCAAGCCAAACTGTATTTAAAAGTATTGATGGGCGTGGACAGGGCGGCACCCCTTGCCGTGGAAGGCAACCTTACCGATTTTGAAACAAGTATCGCCGCCGCCGGCACGCGTGACATAACGCTCTCCGGCAACGCCGACCTGCGGCAATTAGAAATTCAACAGCAAATACTGCGCAAATCGCTGCAAATACAGCATACGCAGTGGATGCCTACGCTCGCTGCTTTCGGCAACTATAATTATAGTGGTACGGGCAACCGCGAAACCACTATTAACTTCGGCGAAATGCCGATAGCCGTGCCCGCAACTACCGAATGGTTCGGGCAGGGGCTCATCGTCGGGTTACAGTTGAACGTGCCTATATTTAACGGCTCGTCGAACCTGATAAAGACGAAGCAAATTA
>JAIRLC010000119.1 GCA_031259645.1 Prevotellaceae bacterium
GGATTATACGGTGGCTTATGCCGATAACATAAATGTGGGCACGGCTTCCGCTACGGTAACAATTACTGGCACCGGTAATTACAGTGGAGACGCTTTTACAACTACCACGTTTCTTATCAGGCCGAAAGATATTAATGAAGCCTTTGTTGCGCCCATTTCAAACCAACTATACACCGGCGCCACTCTAACCCCTGCATTAACTATTACCGATGGGGTAAACACTTTGGTGAAAGATACGGATTATACGCTATCGTACAGTAATAATGTAAATGTGGGGCAGGCAACGGTTACCATCACCGGGATAAATAATTACACCGCTACGCAGCAAGCCACATTTACCATACAACAGAAAGCCATTACCGCTGCTGAGCTTACTATTGCGCCGGTGTCCGCAGAAACCTACACCGGAGCGGCCATTACGCCGCCGTTGGTGGTTACCGAAGGCGCCAATACCTTAAAGCCGGGTCCGGGTCAGGATTATACGGTAACTTATGCCGATAACATAAATGTGGGCACGGCTTCTGCTACGGTAACAATTACCGGCACCGGTAATTACAGCGGAAATGCTTCTACGGCTACCACGTTCCTCATTATGCCGAAAGATATCAATGAGGCCAAGATTGCAGTTATTCCAGACCAAACGTACACCGGCGCCGCTATAACCCCAGTATTGACGGTTACCGATGGGATAAAGACCTTGGTGAAAGATGTGGATTATACGGTAGGCTACAACGATAATGAACTTATAGGAACGGCAACGGTGACCATCACCGGCATAAATAATTACACAGCCACGCAGCAAACGTCATTTAATATTATCCGGAAATCCCTTGATGGTGCCGGTATCACTGTTGAGCCCATTTCTTATCAAACCTACACCGGAGCAGCCATTGAGCCGCCGGTAGTGGTAACTTATGGGACCAGTACTTTGGAGAAAGGTACGGACTATACGGTAGACTATACGAATAACGTCAATGTGGGGACTGCCAAAGTGACGATTACCGGTGCAGGTAATTATAGTGGTACGATTGACGAGCCCTTTGACATAGTGAAAGCAACTCAAACGATCGACTTTCCCGGCATACCGGACTTGTTGTTGATTAACGGCCCTTACGTCCTGCGGGCTACGGCCACATCCGGACTACCCGTGACTTACACCAGCAGTAATACCGTCACAGCGGATATAGGAAGCGACGGCGTAACGCTGCTGCTAAAGGACTTCGGAGCGGTAACCATTACGGCAACCCAGCAAGGAAACGATAATTACTATTCTGCGCCTTCCGAACAAAGACAGGTAAACGTGGTGGAAAGCGGTAATACAGTCGCAAATGTTACCGTAATCGGCGCAAAATTTGATGCTGTAAACAGCCGGTATGTGATGAATTGCAGTGAAAATTCCGTAACCGTGATTGTAGCACCCGAAGACTATACCGCACGGGTGTATTATAACAATGCCCTTGGAAATATCTTTAATGTGGAAGTGCCAACCGGGGTGCGTAGTATTACTTATACGGTGCAGTCGGGAGCAAACGAGCAAGCCTATCCCCTCGAAATTGCCAAACCTTTTAAATTTGATGATGTGGTAAAAATGCGGTGGGACAACACCTTGACGGTGATCAATAATCCGGCCAACAACGGCGGTTTCCACTTCACTTCATTCGCCTGGTATGGCGACGGCCGGTTAATTACTACCGACCAGTCCTTCTCGGCGGGCAATACCGGGCAATCTATAGATCCGACGATTAGTTATCATGTCGTATTAGAAGCAGAGGAATATACCGGCGCCTTGAACACGTGCCCCTCTTTGGTAGAATTGCGGCACAGCGCAGCAGATATGGTAGCCTATCCTAACCCTGCGCAAAGTAACGGCTTTATATTTGTGGAAATCAATATGGGCGAAGAACAGCTTGACCACGCCGAAATCGAGATATTCAACATCGTAGGCTTGTCAATGGGTAAAGTGAGGGTGGCAGGACAAATCACGCCGCTTAACATGTCTTCCTTACCCACAGGAATGTACCTGCTGAACCTGAGAGGGAAAAATAATTTAAACAAAATAGTAAAGGTCGTAGTACAATAATTAAAATGAATGTGAAAGATGAAAAAACACCTGTTCATACTGTCTATGGCTATTTTTGCATGGGGCATTTTATCCGGGCAATCTGATGAATCCATAAATCCGGTGGCGAAACATGAATACAGTATTTACGCCGGGGGAGGCTTGTCCACGTTGCGCTATGAATCGGCAATAGGCTCTTCGTCGGGCATGGCCGGCGGGCTGCTGGGGGCCGACTACCGGTTCTTTCCGCTGAAAAATTTCGGACTCGGTGTGGGCATGGAAGTGTCTTTTTATAATGCCAAAGGATTAATCGGTGATTATTCGTTTGCCGAACAAGCGAAAGACTATGAGGGCAACAGTTTTGAATTTCGCACAACCCTGCGTGACTATGTGGAAAGAGAAAGTGTGGTGATGTTTAATATTCCGGTGATGCTCCGCTATAGGGGTGATCCTGAAAAAAACGCGTTTTATTTTGCTGTGGGAGGAAAATTAAGTATCCCGGTGTCCGGAAAATATAGAATAGTGGGAGGTACCTCCTCTAATTCGGGGTATTATGCCGAAGAACATTATGAATATACCGGACAGAAATTTGTGGGATTCGGTTCTTTCCCTGAATTCGGCGATCAGGAAATTAGACTCAAAACCACGCTCATAATAGCTGCGGAAGCCGGTGTGAACTGGCGCTTACAATACCTCCTGTTATATACCGGCATCTATGTCGATTATGGTTTCAAGAAAAATATGATAGAAAGAAGTAACGAATTAATATCTACCTACAATCATGATAATCAGGTTGAACGGCGTACGGGAAGCATGCTTACTTCTCAGTACAGGCTTCCCAATGGGAATCGGGAAAGCATTGTAACGGAGAACGTGCTGCCTGTGGCCATAGGACTTAAAGTTGGCGTAACGCTTGGACATGGCCGTAAAAAAGAAAGATACGGAAATTACGACCATGCGCCTGTATTTCAGAGAAGATAAACGCTATTTGGTGTATTTCCGCTTCCGGAAATAAAGAAATATACCGCCCGACATTAATACCAATCCAATAGGCAATAAGGTGTTTAACGTAACCCAATAAGTGCGGTGGAGCGTTATTTCGTGTTTGCTGAGCAACCGCAATGTCCACTCCCGCCGGCGGGTTTGCATAATTTCGTTGTCGTCGAGCAAATAGAGCAGCATATTTTTTACCAAACCCTTATTGCCGAACTGTACATTGGTGTACCGGTCGAAACCCAACGGCACAATACGCGTGTCGGCTGCACGGTAAATCACTTCATTGCGGATGATATCGCCGTCGGCCACCACAATCATTTTTGTGGGCTTGCTTTTTGCCATGAACTCAAAAGGCTGCCCGTTGTTGTAATGGCTGTGCGCGCGGTGCTCAAAAGCTGAGGGGAACACCCCTTCCATGAGCATGGCCACCGGCAGGAACGACTGCGGGTAGTGCTCCGGCGAAACTTGCCGGTTAATGTCGTCCAAACTGATGCGCAGGGGAACGGTTTGCGTGCGGCTGTACTGCGAGGTGTGCAGTAAAACGGTTTTGTGGACTTCGCTGTTGTGGTTTACTGTGTCTATGCTGCCCGGATATTCCGATTTAATGAGGTTCAGCCCGCGTGTAATATCATTCGTGGCGGGCGGCGTGAGCAGGGGGTAATAAGTCCATGGCGCGGGTTGGAAGTTGGCAGTCTGTCCTGCCGGCGCAATATTAATGGGAAGGAAAGAACATTGCAGGTCTTGCAGTACATCGGGATTGATGCGTACGCCGTACTTGAACAACTGGTCGTCGAGGTGGTGTGCGCAGGCCAGTGCAAAAGTATAGTGCCCGTTTGCCAAACTGTCGTGATGCACATGCACGGCGTCGAGAAACCATGCCACGCGCCCGCCCTGCATGATATACTGGTCGAGCGCCAGCTTGTCCGCGTCGCTCCACGCCTGCATGGGCTTTGCCACAACCACAAGGTCATATTGGTTTAGCACGCCTACGCGCCCCAATAAACTAATGCGGTCGATGTGGCTGAAATCCGCCAGCGCCTTGCTGATATCGCCTGCTTCATATTCGTTAAGCTCGCCGTGTCCTTCCACAAAAGCAATTTGCCATGGCTGTTCCCGGCCAATCAGGTTGATGGCGTTGAGCAATTCGTATTCCACGTTTTCCTGTGCCAGCAGGATGTTTGCTTCGGGATCGCTTTGTGCATCTTGCTGTATGAAATTCACCGCCATTTCACGGGTTTCTATGTATGTGCTATCGCCGGCCGTCACAGGTATGGTGCAACTGATGAGCGCTCCGGGAAACAAAACCCTTTCGGTAGTGCTGCCGCCTGTGTGCTCCTGTACAATAAACGGAACCAGCCCGTGGTTTTGTAATGAAGCGTAAATCAAGTCTAAATCGTAGGTGTCGCCGCCGGTTTCTTCCGCTATGTCGATAAACTTATATTGGATACGGTTTCCGGCATATACCTTCAATTCATCAAGCGTTTCTTTAATGGTAGCTTGTAGCTTTTTAACCTGTACCGGCATGTCGCCGTCCAGAAATATTTCAATGTAAAAAGAAGTTTCTACATTTTTTGCCGTTTGTTTGCTTATGTCCGACAACGTGTAGCGCTTGTCGGCCGTAAGGTCTATGCGAAAAAACGCATGCTGCGCGACGATATTTAACAGCAGTAACGCCACGATAAATCCGGCCAGCCGCAATCCGCTTTTTACCTTTTTATTGCCCAATACCAATTTTGTGACGCCGGCAAATGCCGCAATAACACTGGCGAAATACAACACGTCGCGCGAATCTATCACGCCGCGGCTGATTGACTTGTAATGCTCGTTGATACCCAATTGCAGGATAAACCGGTCAAGTGAGGCAAAGATATTTAACTGAGCCAATCCGTCGAAGCCGGTGTAGAAGAAAAAACAAAGCACTGCGGCCATCAGGTATGCCACAATTTGGTTTGCGGTGATGGATGAGGCGAAAATGCCAATAGCGGCATATACGGCCGAAAGGAAAAACAAGCCGATGTAAGAGCCCCAAGTGCCGCCCATGTCCATGTTCCCTGTGGGATTACCCATTGCATGTATGCTATATACATATACCAAAGTAGGGAGCAAGGCGCACAAGGCCACCGCTACTGTGGCCAAATATTTTCCGATAATCAGTTGCGTGTGCGTGAGGGGCTTGGTGAGTAATAATTCCAGCGTGCCCGATTTTTTTTCTTCCGCGAAACTGCGCATGGTGACCGCCGGAATGAGAAACAGGAAAATCCATGGCGCCATGGTGAATAACGTATTCAAATCGGCGTAGCCATTATCGAGTACGTTAAACTCGCCGGGCCCCAGCCACATGAACCATGCATTGCTCAACAGGAATATGACCAGTGCCAGATAGCCCATTAATGAGGAGAAAAAAGCGCGGATTTCTTTAACGAACAGGACACACATATTAATTAAGAGTTAAGAATTAAGAGTTAAGAGTTATGAATTTGCTTACCGCTTTACTTGTTTTTGTCTATTGTCTGAAAGTCTATGTTCTATTGTCTGTCTTTAATTAGTCACATTAATCACATTAAAAAATTAGTCACATTAATTAGTCACATTAGCACATTGTTTTTGTCTATTGTCTATAAGTCTATGTTCTATTGTCTATAAGTCTATGTTCTATTGTCTGTTTTTAATTAGTCACATTAACCTGACCATTTCGGCGGCTACCCGCTGCGAAGCGCCGCGTTCGCCGGTCTTGGCGCGAAGTTGGCCATACTGTGCCAACAGGGTTGGCCGCTTTGCGCCTCCGGGAAGAATGGCCGACAGTTCGTGTTGAAGATTTTTTTCATTCATGTCGTGCTGTATCAATTCCGCGACTACCGGCGCATCCATAATCAGGTTGACCAGCGAGATGTATTTTGTTTTTACCAGACGCTTGGCCACCTGGTATGAAATTTCGTTGCCGCCGTAGCATACTACTTGCGGAACGCCAATCAACGCCGCTTCGAGCGTGGCCGTGCCCGACGCCACGATAGCTGCTGTGGCTTGCGCCAGCAATTCGCAGGTTTGGTTATACACCACACCGAAAAGGCCGCCGTGCAGGTGTTTTTTATATTGCGCTTCGTCAATAGAAGGCGCTCCGGCCACCACAAATTGGTAATCGGGGAACTGTTTGGCCAAAAACAACAACCGCGGCAATACGTAATTAATTTCCATAGCCCGGCTTCCGGCCAGCACCGCCACAACAGGCTTATCGGGCAGTTTATTCCGTTCGATGAAAGTGTGGAAAGTTTCCTTGTGCTCCAGCCGTTCACTAATGCTGTCAACCAACGGATTGCCGGTATAACAGGCGTCAATGCCCCACCGTTTGAAATACGCTACTTCAAAAGGGAAAATGAGGAATAATTTATCTACATATTTTTTCAGGCGGTGCACCCGCTTTTCTTTCCACGCCCACACTTTCGGCGCAATGTAATAAAACACTTTTATGCCGTGTTGTTTGGCAAATTTCGCCATGCGGAAATTGAAACCCGGGTAATCAATCAAAATCAGCACATCCGGGCGGTGTGCGAGGACGTCTTTTTTGCAGGAGCGGATATTGCGCAGCACAGCGCGCAGTTTGGACAGTACCTCAAAGAAACCCATCACCGCTGTATGTTTGTAGTGTTTTACGAGGGCGCCGCCTTGTGCCGCCATCAGGTCGCCGCCCCAAAAGCGGAATTGTGCGGCGGGGTCGGCCTGCCTTAACCCGCGCATCAGGTTACTTCCGTGCAAGTCGCCCGACGCTTCTCCCGCTATGAGGTAGTAATTCATACGGCAAAGATAGGCATTTCGTGTGAAAAAAAAGAGACACTTCGAAATGAAATGTCCCTTTCCCCCTTTTTACAATCCGGTTTATTTATTGTTGTTTAGATGTCAGAACATAGATTTTTAGATAATAGACATTTTAGTTGAGAATTAAGAACTAAGAGTTAATACATTAGCACATTGACTTTTCCGTTCTCCTTTTCTCCCTTTCTCCGTTCTCCGGAAATTAATCTTTTACGCAGCGCACGGAAAAACCGTAAGAACGATAGCCAAGGGTGCGGCCCACCTGGGCGTTATTGTAGTCGAGGGCCCGGTACCATGCGTGGGTACTGCTCCCCACAGAGGAACTCCAATAGACGGCGGAGAGCCCTCGATTGTAGAACTGCGTACCATCGAGGTGACGCCAACCGGCGGGCACCGCGCCGAAACCGTAATCGTCAGTACCACGATTTGCATTGTCGCTCCATGAACCATCACCCGGATCTGTACCAACATACGTAGAAGCAGATTTTAATTTGATACCGGCATTAGTACCACCCCATCCAGTACCGGTTTGTGTGGTAAAGTCAGAACTACCGTCTACGAGATCCAACAAATTTGCCCATTCATAATCGGTAGGCACACGGAAGCCGGCCGGGC
>JAIRLC010000157.1 GCA_031259645.1 Prevotellaceae bacterium
GGTATTCTTTTTCGTGAGCGAAAAATGCAGGTTGGCCGGCATACACAGCAGCAGGCAGGACATAAAAACGACGACTGTTATTTTCTTCAGGCTTATAAACCCACGTAAATATATAGTCGCCCTTATCTATATGTGTTATTTCGTGTTTTTTTATCAAACGAATACGCGCCATGACGCCGATTTCAGTATTTACGGCCGTCATGTTCGAAATAAAATTGCCCAGTGAATAAACCACCGCGCTTTGTACGGTTGTGTCGTCTGTCCTGTTCATTTCCATGCCTTGCAGCACGTGAGGGTGGCTGCCCATCACAAGGCGCACGCCTTGACGCAGCAAGAAGCCTGCGATAGCGCGTTGTTCGCGGTTGGCATATAATTTGTATTCTTCGCCCCAGTGTATAGCCACCACAATAATATCGGGCGATAAACGTTTGGTAAGGGCAATGTCGGCGGCCATTTGTACGGTATCTATGCGATTCACAACCGTAGGCTCAGGCGTAGGAATATCATTGGTGCCATACGTATAATTAAGCAATCCAATAACAATATTGTTTTTTTTCAGCAACAACGGATAAGTCCGGCTACGGTGAACGCTGTCGTAAAAAGTGCCGGTATGTATAATTCGCAACGAATCAAGCATGCCGATAGTCCTTTCCACCCCTTTCCGTCCCTTGTCGCACGCATGGTTGTTGGCGGTGAGCAATACGTCCACCCCCGACTGCCGGAGCGCTTCCGCCAATTCATCGGGGGCGCTGAACGTGGGGTAGCCGCTGTAGGGCTCGCCGGCCAGGGTCACTTCAAGATTGGCAACCGTTATGTGGGCTTCCACAAGGTAGGGTTTTACAAACTCAAAACAAGGCTCAAAAGAATACCCACTGTCGGTTTTTGCCGCGTTAATTTGCTTCTGATGCGCCATTACGTCGCCAATAAACAACAGGTTCAAAGTGTCTTGCGCCTTCAATTCCGGCAAACAAAACAAACATATTAAAATGGTCGTACAAGTTCTCATTTGGGCGTGAAGGTACGTATTTTTTTATTTTTTTTAGCTTTTTTTTTGTATATTTAAAATAAATATCTACTTTTGACCTTTATATTAATTGTATAATAAACTTCTTTCGATATGAAGAAACTAATTTACATCGCTTTATCATGTAGCATGTTACTGTCACTTAACAGTTGTGAGTGGTTTAACACAGCTATTTTAGGAAAACCGTCTAAAACTGAAATTGCACGTCGCATTAAAGCTGAAAATGCACGTAAAGACAGCCTTGCCAAGGTGGAACAGGCACGATTGGCCCAATTAGAAGAAGAACGGCAACGGCAAGAAGAAGCCGAACGCGCCGAGGCGCTTCGCAATCAACGCTACCATGTTGTCTTCGGATGTTTCAAAGTGCCGGCAAACGCCGAACGGATGGTTGCGCTTCTTGAAAGCAATGGGCACACGCCTGTTGTGTTGAACTTCGCTAATGGGTTTTCATGCGTTTCCATCCAATCCTTTTCCGACATCCACACCGCTTTTAATGCCATGAACAGTTTCATGCGCACAATAAGCTATTGTCCTGAGGATGTATGGGTTTACGATTCTAACTTTGGACTACACCGTTAGTATCTAATTCTTTCCCACATATAAAATGACTTATCAACATTGTGTTGATAAGTCATTTTTTCTTTATCTCCACTCGATTATCGGCCGTTGTTAATTATTCGGTTAATAAAACAGTTTTTTTTTCGAAAGAAGACAACCAAGTTTGATGTAACTTGCAAACTCTTTCCGTCCTTTTTTTGGAAAATCATATTTTTAATTAATTATAATAACAGAAGCCTGATGAATTCGAAAGAAACTAAAGTGAAAATTTACGAGTACGATGATGCCGTTGCCACAAGTGTAAAATATTTTAAGGGCGACGAATTAGCTGCTGCCGTATGGGTAAACAAATATGCGATGAAGGACTCGTTCGGTAATATTTTTGAAAGAACACCCGATGACATGCACCAGCGGTTGGCTAACGAATTTGAACGCATTGAGAAGCAGTATGAAAACCCGATGAGTGTAGATGAAATCATGGAACTGCTCAAGGATTTCAAGTATATCGTACCGCAAGGCGGGCCAATGACAGGCATTGGCAATTCGCAACAAATCGCTTCGTTATCGAACTGCTTCGTGATTGGCTATCAACAGGAGGCCGATTCCTATGGCGGCATCATGCGCATTGATGAGGAGCAGGTGCAATTGATGAAACGCCGCGGCGGTGTGGGGCACGACCTGTCGCATATCCGTCCGGGCGGGAGTCCGGTGCTGAACAGCGCCTTAACGTCCACCGGCGTGGTGCCGTTTATGGAACGGTATTCCAACTCCACCCGCGAGGTGGCGCAGGACGGACGGCGCGGCGCGCTCATGCTCAGTATTTCCATTAAACATCCCGACGCCGAACATTTTATTGATGCGAAAATGTCGCAGGGCAAAGTAACAGGCGCGAACGTATCTGTGAAAATCGACGACGACTTTATGCGCTGTGCATTGAACGAAAAGCCCTACACACAGCAATATCCCATCAATTCGGCCAAACCTAAATATAAGAAGGAAATCGACGCCCAAAAGTTATGGAAGAAAATTATTCATAATGCATGGCGTTCGGCCGAGCCCGGCGTGTTATTCTGGGATACGATTATCCGCGAATCCATTCCCGACTGCTATGCCGATAAAGGATACCGCACAGTGAGCACAAACCCTTGCGGGGAAATCCCCCTGTGTCCTTACGACAGTTGCCGCCTGATTGCCATCAACCTTTACAGCTACGTGGACAATCCGTTCTCGGCCAAAGCTTCTTTCAATAAAACGTTGTTCAAAAAACATGTGCACAAGGCCATGCGCTTGATGGATGACTTGATTGACCTTGAACTGGAAAAGATAGAAGCCATCATTGCAAAAATCGACTCAGACCCCGAAAGCGCCGACATAAAACGGGTAGAACGGGAACTCTGGGAAAAAATCCGCGAAAAAGCTATCGGCGGACGGCGCACCGGACTTGGCATTACGGCCGAAGGTGATATGCTGGCCGCACTCGGACTGCGATACGGCACCGACGAGGCTATTGACTTTGCTGTGGAAATACAGAAAATACTGGCGATGGAAGCCTATCGCGCGTCCGTTATATTAGCCAAAGAACGCGGGGCTTTTCCAATTTTTGATGCAAAATTGGAAGAAAGAAACCCGATGATTGAACGCATCCGCAAAGTCGACGAAGAATTGTATGAAGAAATGGCACGTCACGGCCGGCGTAACATTTCGATGCTAACCATTGCACCCACCGGCACCACCAGTATGATGACGCAAACCACGTCGGGCATCGAGCCTGTGTTCTTGCCGGTGTACAAGCGCCGCCGCAAGGTAAATCCGAACGACAAGAATGTGAAAATATCATTCGTGGATGAAGTAGGCGATGCATGGGAAGAGTACAATGTGTTCCATCATAAGTTTATTACATGGTGCGAAACGAATGGGCACAAAGCCGATGCGGTATATCGTTACAGCGACGAACAAATCGACAAGCTGGTCGAAAAATCACCGTACTACAAAGCCACTTCGGTCGATGTGGACTGGGTGGCGAAGGTGAAAATGCAGGGCAAGATGCAGAAATGGGTTGACCACTCTATCAGTGTAACCGTAAACTTGCCAAATGAAATTAGCGAGGAAATGGTGGCTGTGGTGTACAAAACGGCGTGGGAAAGCGGTTGCAAAGGAATTACGGTATATCGCGAAGGCTCGCGCTCCGGCGTGCTGGTGTCGAACAAAGACAAGAAAGAAGACGAATCGGTTATGCCGAAAAAACGGCCTGAAATCCTCGACAGTGAGGTAATCCGGTTTAAAAACGGCAATGAGCAGTGGATTGCACTGGTTGGTTTATACAAAGGCCGCCCCTATGAAATCTTTACCGGGATTGTGGATGAGGACGTGCGCCCCATTCCGAAAACCGTAACGATGGGCTCAATCATTAAAGTGAAGAACAAAGAAAAAACATCACGCTACGATTTTCAATATACCGACAAATTCGGCTACACCAATACGCTGGGCGGCATTTCGCACATGTTCAATAAAGAATACTGGAACTATGCGAAATTGATTTCCGGCGTGCTGCGCAACGGTATGCCCATTGAGGATGTGGTAAATCTGGTACATGGACTGGAACTCGACAGTGAGGCCATCAACTCATGGAAAAACGGCGTGGAACGTGCGTTGAAACGCTATATCCCCGACGGCACGAAAGCGCCGAAAGGAGAAATATGCAGCAGTTGCGGCTCGGAAGATTTGGTTTATACGGAAGGCTGCCTGATATGCAAGAATTGCGGGTATTCAAAGTGCGGAGGATAATCGTCTGTGATTTTTTTCCCCCATGCAAAAATTAATATTGGGCTGCAAGTCATTGCCAAGCGT
Organism: Prevotellaceae bacterium; assembly: GCA_031259645.1. Taxonomy (GTDB): domain Bacteria; phylum Bacteroidota; class Bacteroidia; order Bacteroidales; family UBA932; genus JAIRLC01. The sequence continues at coordinate 4,430 of JAIRLC010000157.1, forward strand.
CCCGACGGATTTCATCATATCAATACCCTGTTCTACCCACTCCCCTTTTGCGATGTGTTGGAGCTAATTCCTGCGGAAAAAACCGCACTGCACCTTACCGGCCTCCCGGTTGAAGGGGCAGCCGGCGACAACCTCTGCATGAAGGCTTACCGGCTATTGCAAAAAGACTATAAACTGCCGCCGGTAGCCATTCATCTACATAAAATCATTCCCACAGGGAGCGGGCTGGGCGGCGGCTCGTCCGACGCCTCACACACCTTGTTGGCGCTGAACAAACTGTTCTCGTTGTCATGCACAGAACAGCAACTGATGGATTACGCCGCCCAATTAGGGAGCGACTGCGCTTTTTTCATTCAGCCAAAACCCGCGCTGGCAGAGGGACGCGGCGAGATATTACACCCCATGGATATTTGCCTGTCGGGTTACTACATCCTGCTGGTAAAACCGCCCATCCAAGTGCGCACCGCCGAAGCCTACGCAAACATTATTCCACAACAACCTGCGCAATCCCTGCAAACATTGGTAAACTTGCCGGTAACGGAATGGCGCGGGAAGGTGTGTAACGATTTTGAAGCGGGCGTTTTTTCCCGGCACCCCGAACTGGCCGCAATAAAAGCCGCCTTGTACGACAAAGGCGCTGTATATGCCGC
>JAIRLC010000165.1 GCA_031259645.1 Prevotellaceae bacterium
TGACGTCCGGTTTTTTTATTTGAAATAATTCATCTACCTTTGACGTCAATGATTCAACGTTTTTTTAGTTATAAGGACACTTTTGATTTGGAGGGAGGCGGCTTTTTGCCGGGGGTAAACGTATGTTATTATACCAGCGGTACGGCTCCGGAAGGTAAAAAGGTCGTGTGGATTTGTCATGCGCTTACGGCAAATGCCAATCCCGAAGAGTGGTGGCCGGATTTGGTGGGGCCGGGAAAATATTTCGACACAAAAGAATATTTTATCATTTGCGCCAACATTCTCACATCATGCTACGGCACGACAGGGCCGCAGGATACAAACCCCGCCACCGGAAAGCCCTATTTGCTGGACTTCCCGCTGGTTTCGATCAGGGATATGGTGAAAGCGCATGAACTGTTGCGCTGTCATCTTGGCATCACGCAGGTCGATTTGTTGATTGGCGGCTCAAGCGGCGGGTTTCAGGCAGTGGAGTGGGCTATATCAAATCCTCCGCTGATTAAAAACCTGTGCCTGATTTGCTGCAATGCCCGCTTCAGCGCGTGGGGTACGGCTTTCAACGAGTCGCAACGCATGGCGCTGCAAGCCGACGAAAGTTTTATGGCGCAAACCGGCGCCGCCGGAGGTAAAAAAGGGCTGGAGTGTGCACGCTCCATTGCGCTGCTCACGTATCGTTCCTACGAAGGCTATGCAAAAACACAATCGGAAGAAGACGAGAATTGCTTGCTGGCAAAAAGAGCGTGCAGTTATCAACAGCATCAGGGAAGGAAACTGTCAAGCCGTTTCAATGCGTATGCCTATTATTATTTGACGCTGGGGCTGGACACGCACAATGTGGGGCGCGGTCGCGGCGGCGTGGAAAAAGCGCTGTCCGGAATTACCGCCAACACCTTATGTATCGCCATTGACAGCGACATACTGTTCCCGGTATGCGAAATTGAAACGATGGCCAACCATATCCCCAATGCCGCACTCGAAGTCATATCATCGGCTTTTGGGCACGACGGTTTTTTGCTGGAATATGCACAACTTGTCAAAGCGATAGAAAATAAATTAGAGATTTAAAAATTTAAAGATTTATGCAGGTATTAAAATTCGGCGGATCATCAGTAGCCAATGCCGGGAATGTAGAGAATGTAGTGAATATTGTGAAGAAGGCGCTTAATCGCGATAAAACAATAGTAGTTGCTTCGGCCATAGGCGGCGGCACCGACGCATTGATACACATCGGCAAATTGGCCGAAAGCGGGAACAAAGACTACGAACTCCTGTTAAATGATCTTGAGAAACGGCATTTTGATTTGATTAACGAGTTGGTTGCACCCGATTTCAGGGAAGGGCTCACAAAAAAAATCACGGTGTTGTTTGAAGAACTCAAGGGGATATACAACGGTGTGTTTCTTATTAAGGAAATCAGCCATGCCACCATGGATCTTATTATGAGCTTCGGCGAACTGTTTTCGACGACGATTATTGCCGAAAAATTTTCGTCAACCGGTATTCCGTGCAAATGGATAGATGCGCGGGAACTCATTAAAACCGAATACCGGCAAGGGCAGAACATTGTGAAGCGGGAAGAAACCGATAAGTGTATCAAAAAACAACTGTCGGGAAACAACTGCAAGCTGTATATCATTCCGGGATTTATTGCTTCCGACGACATGAACCGCACCACCACGTTGGGGCGCGGCGGGTCGGACTACACCGCTTCGCTCATTGCCGTGTGCATGGAGGCGCGAACGCTTGAAATATGGACGGACGTGAACGGCCTGATGACCGCCGACCCGCGCATTGTGGGCGACGCGCAAACCATTGAGCATATTTCATACAAAGAGGCGCTGGAGCTGTCGCATTTCGGCGCCAAAGTTATTTATCCGCCAACCATACAGCCGGTGGTGGACAAGGGCATTCCCATTCTTGTGAAAAACACGTTTGATCCCGAAAATCCGGGAACGCTGATAGAACAAAATCCGCCCGAAGGACGGAATAAAATCAAAGGCATCTCAGGCAGCGGGCGCATTGCCATCCTTTCTATGGAAGGCAACGGAATGGTGGGCATTCCGGGCTATTCGAGCCGCCTGTTCGATGTGCTCACGAAAAATGAAATCAATATCATCCTCATCACGCAGGCGTCGTCGGTGCACACCATGTTGGTGGCCATTGATGAAAACGACGCCGACAAGGCCAAGCAAGCGGTTGATGAATTGTTCGCCTACGAAATATCGCTGAAAAAAATCGAGCCGCTGAAGGTCGAAAAGGGCTTCTCAATCATCAGTCTGGTGGGCGACGACATGAAAAACCAGTCGGGCGCCGGCGGGCGGATGTTTGAAGCCATAGGCAACAAGGGTATAAACATCAGGGCTATCGCGCAAGGCTCGTCCGAGAAAAACGTATCGGCGGTAGTGCTCACCGAAGATTTCAATCAAGCGGTGCAGGCCATACACGATGAGTTCTTCACGGCGTCGAAGAAACAAATCAGTTTATTCATTGCCGGCTACGGAAATGTGGGAAAAAGCCTCGTGGAAATGATTGCGGCGCGCAGGGAAACCCTGCTGAAAAATATCGGGGTCGATATTCATATTGTCGGTATCTGCAACAGCACAAAAATGCTGTTCGACACGAAAGGCTTAACCCTCGAAACCATCAACGCCACGCTAACAAAGGGCGGAAGCCCCACTTACAAGTCGCTGGACTTTATCGAAAAAATCGCCTCGCTCTCGCACCAGAACAGGCTGTTTGTGGATTGCACGTCCGACTTGCAAATATCGGCGCTTTACCAGCAAATCCTGTCGGAGAAGATCGGCATTGTCACGTGCAATAAAATTGCCAATTCGCTCGACATTGAATATTACAAAGGCGTACACGCCACCGCGAAAAAAGAGGGCGTGCCCTTCCGCTATGAGGCCAATGTGGGCGCCGCGCTGCCCATTATTTCCACCATCAGGCAAATGTTGAACAGCGGGGATAAAATCAACAAGATTGAAGCCACCTTGTCGGGGTCGCTGAATTATTTGTTCAACACCTACAACGGTACGGAAACCTTTGCGTCTATCATCAAATTTGAGCAGCGCGAGGGATACACCGAGCCCGATCCGAGAACCGACCTGAAGGGCCTCGACCTGCTGCGCAAGGCGCTAATCCTGGGACGTGAGATAGGCTTGCAGGTAAACATCACCGACATTGAAACCGCCGGATTTCTCCCCGAAGACTGCCTGACCGGCTCGGTAGATGATTTCTACAAAAGCGTGGAGAAGAACGAAAGTTATTTCAAGGAATTGTATGACAAAGCCGCACAGGACGGGAAAAAATTGGCGTATTGCATAGAAATAGAAAACCAATCTATCAAAGCGGGGCTTCAATCGTTTGAGAACACGCATCCCTTTGCGTCTTCAAAAGGTTGCGACAATGTGATTATTCTTTACAGCGATTTTTATCCCAACGGCATGCGCATACAGGGCGCCGGCGCCGGCATGAAACAAACCGCCTCGGGCTTGTTGAACGACATATTGCTGTAAATTATTTTCTCACCCACACATTGGCGATTTTCCCGAACACTAACTTGTGGTAATCGTGCACTTCCTCATGCGCCTCCGTGATAAACGTGCGGGCGTCGGCAGTATAGAAATCGCCGGGGCTCACGGTGGTAATTTCCGTGAGTTCACATTCGATAATCAACTTTGCCTCCTTGTAGGCGATGCTTCCCACGGGCGTTTCCACTGCGGTGAGGGTGTGGTTCCTCATTTTTTCGCTGTTGCGCCCCGACGCGCTTCCGAACAGCATCACCTGGTCTTTGTACGCGTCGTCGAAATAACACATGGTATAAAGATTTTCTCTCCTGATAAATTCCAGCGTGTAGCGGTTTGCCCGCAATATACACCACGTGGTGGGCTCGTTGAACAGGATGCCCCATCCGCCCCAACTGGCCGTCATGGAATTGTAGTTTATTTCCGTGCCGGCCGTGATTACCGTGAAGTCTTGCCCCACTAATTTGAACACATTGTCGGTCATTGCGGCCGGGGCGATCGGTTGGAACAAATCGAGGAATGATTTACTTCTCGCGTCTTCCGGTTTTGGTGGCGTGGTCTGGCAAGCTGCCAACAAGCCGGCACATACCACAGTGCATAATGTTTTTCTCATGGCGTCAAAAAAAGATTTGTTTGATTTGTCAAAGATACAGAAAAAGTTGGAATTTTACAAAAAAAAGTTAAGGCGTTAAGCGATAAAGGCAGACAATAGAACAAAGACCTTTAGATAATAGACAATAATGTGCTAATGTGACTAATTGTTTAATGTGATTAATTATTGGAGAACGGCGAAAGGGAGAACGGTGAACGGAAAGTGACAGTAGGCAGTCGCAGTAGCAGTCGCGCAGCGACGCCACTTTATTAACCGTATGCTTTAGCTTACGGACGGGGAGGAGCGAAGCTCCGTTATCAATAGCGTAGGGCAACGCCCTACGGTGGAGGATGCGCGAGGGAAACCCGCGCGGCGAACAAACGATGTGAAAAGTGATGACCTT
>JAIRLC010000174.1 GCA_031259645.1 Prevotellaceae bacterium
GTTGTCTTTCAAATAATGCTGCGCTTCCCTTATCATGAGTTTCACGCTTGCGCCTTCGCCGCGTTTGATTAAGATGTCGCGGTGCATCAGCAAGGCCTGCCCGACAAAAGGCAACCGCACCGCCTCTTTCTTCGACACCCACTTGAAACAACGTGGTATTTTGTAGAGCAAGCAAATGTCGAGCATCGACTGGTGGTTGCTCACGATGATGTATGGCTTGTCTCGCTTTATATTTTCCTTTCCGGTGTAGTGGATTTTCCACCACGGGCATAACCAATAGTGCGACAACCCCCACAGGTAAGAGTGGGCATGTGCGATTCTGCGGTTTGGGTCAAACGGAAAGGTAAGCAACACAACTATCCATCCGGTGAAAAACATCACTGGTTCCAGCAACAACAAGACAATCCAATAATAGACGGCGTACACATTCCGGGATTTTTTTATCACTAATTCTTTATGCAAAAAGGTGTAAAGCTGGTAAACCACGCAGGCGAGCAACATGCCAAACAGCGCACCGCACAACAGGTCGAGCGGATAATGCTTGCCCACATAGATGCGGCTGTACGACACCAATGCCGCCCATCCGAAGATGCCCCAAGTGAAACACTTTTTCCGGAAGAACAGGGCCGAGAAGGTGGCGAGCCCGAATATATTCGCCGCATGGTTTGAAATAAAGCTGGCATATTTGCCGCCACAGGCTTCCAAAGAATAAATGAGCCCTTCAAATTCCAAACAGGGACGCGGCCGCTGCACAGCATGTTTAATCATTGTGCCGAAATAATCGGTCGAGGCGAAGGTGAGCGCAATGGCCAGCAACGCCAACAGCCCCGGCCTCCACGCGCGTTTCCAAAACAGGAAGAAGATGATGCCGGCATACAGCAGTATCCACGACCATTGTCCCGACGCAAACACCATGACCGGGTCAAGGAAATCCATGTGCAGGTTGTTGAGCGCCACGAACAGCGATTTATCCCATTCTATAAGTTTATCGAACATATCTTTAATTTTCGTTTAGTGTTTTCCACAACAAATCTTTTAACTCCGGGATGCCTTGTCCCGAAACAGATGAAATGAAGCTATATGGTATCTTTTTTGGCAAATGTTTTTTAATTTCTCTTATCAACTCCTCATCCAGCATGTCGCTCTTTGATATGGCCAAAACCCTTTGTTTGTCGAGCAATTCGGGGTTGTATTGTTTCAGTTCGTTAAGTAATATTTTATATTCCGCTGCAATATCCTTACTGTCGGCAGGAACTAAAAACAGCAACACAGCATTACGTTCAATGTGGCGCAGGAAGCGCAATCCAAGCCCTTTTCCCTCGTGGGCGCCCTCAATAATGCCCGGAATGTCGGCCATCACAAACGACAGGTTGTCGTGGTAAGACACAATGCCCAAATTGGGCTCCAGCGTGGTAAAGGCATAGTCGGCGATTTTCGGCTTTGCCGCAGAAACCACCGACAGCAAGGTGGATTTTCCCGCATTGGGGAAGCCCACCAAACCCACGTCGGCCAACAGTTTTAGCTCTAGCACAAACCAGCCTTCCTCGCGCGGCTCGCCGGGTTGGGCATAGCGTGGCGTTTGGTTGGTAGCCGACTTGAAGAAAGCGTTTCCCATGCCGCCGCGTCCGCCTTTGACCAATATTTTTGTTTCGCCGTCGGCCGTGATTTCAAACAACACCTCTCCTGTTTCCGCATTTTTAGCTACCGTACCCAGCGGCACATCCAAAAAAATGTCCTCCCCGTCGGCGCCTGAGCGCAATGCCCCGCTTCCCGATTTCCCCGGGTCTGCCTTCACATGCTTGCGATATTTAAGATGTATCAACGTCCACATTTGTTTATTGCCGCGAAGTATCACATGGCCGCCACGTCCGCCGTTGCCGCCGTCGGGGCCTCCCTTCGGGATATATTTCTCGCGCCGCAGGTGCATGGCTCCACCGCCGCCATCGCCGGAAGCGCAAAACAGGCGCACATAATCGATAAAGTTAGTCATGAGATGCAATAAGTTTTTGTATGCTGAGGAAAGTTTCTTCCGGCGTATCGCCGCCTTTTACCATATAAAACTTGCCCCGCATCCGGTAATAATCTATGACCGGTTTGGTTTGTTTTTCGTAATTTTCAAAGCGCTTACGAATAATCTCTATATCGGCGTCGTCGCCCCGCCCTTCGGTAACGGCGCGTTTTTGCAAACGCCGGATAATTACTTCTTCCGCCACATTCAATACCATCATAATGTGAATTTCGGTACCATGCGCTGCCAGCATCCGGTCAAGCGACTCGGCCTGTGCCGTAGTGCGCGGAAATCCGTCGAAAATAAAACCGTTGCTCTTCTTATGCTGCTCCAGCCGTTCGCTAATCAAATCAATCACCACAGCGTCGGGCGCCAAAGAGCCGGCATTTATCAAGTGCTGCACTTCTTTTCCAAGCGGCGTGCCCCGTTTAATTTCATCACGCAGCAACTCGCCGGTAGAAAAATGTTTAAATCCATACCGCTCCACCAGCAATGCCGCCTGTGTCCCTTTTCCCACACCGGGAGGGCCAAATAATACGATATTATACATACGTGTATCTCCTATTTATCCAATACATAAATATCTCTAAGATTACGGCCTATTTCATCGTAATCAAGCCCATAGCCTACAATAAAATCATTAGGAATTTCCATACCCACATAATCAATTTTATAATTTTCCTTGAATGCCGCCGGTTTGTACAGCATCGTGGCAACCTTCACCGTCTTCGGGGACAAGCGCGACAAGTCTTCCAAGAGTTGGGCAATGGTCGCCCCCGTATCAATAATATCTTCCAAAATAATTACCGTACGATTTTTAATATCCGTATTCAACCCTATCAGTTCCGTTATTTTTCCGGTTGATTGTGTGCCCACATAGGAAGAATATTTAATAAACGACACTTCACAAACCATCTCCATCAACTTTAAAAGGTCGGCCGTAAACATGAATGCGCCATTTAATAAACTGATAAATAAAGGATTTTCATCCCCCATATCGGCATTAATTTGTCGTGCCACCTTTTCTATCGCCTTCTGGATATCAGCATTTGCAATAGAAAGCACAAAGGTTTTATCGTGTAACGTGATTTTTTTCATCGTCAATTTTTTATTTGCGAAAATAAGTATTATTTTTGTCTTTTCTAAATTTATTTTTAGATGACGGCATTAGTGAGTATAATTATGGGAAGCACCTCCGACCTCAAGGTGATGGAAGAAGCGGCTAAATTTTTGGATGATATGGAAATACCGTTCGAAATTAATGCTTTATCGGCACACCGCACGCCCGATTTGGTTACCGGTTTTGCCAAAGAAGCGCACACCCGGGGGGTTAAGGTAATTATTGCCGGCGCCGGCGGCGCTGCCCATTTGCCCGGTGTGATTGCCGCCCTCACGCCGCTGCCTGTAATCGGCGTTCCCATAAAATCATCAAATTCCGTAGACGGATGGGACTCCATGCTCTCCATCCTCCAAATGCCTGCGGGGATTCCTGTGGCCACCGTAGCGCTCGACGGCGCACGAAATGCCGGCATACTCGCCGCGCAAATCCTTGCCACTGCCGACATTGATTTATTTGCAAAAATTCAACAATTCAAATATAATTTAGCTCAAAAAATCACCACTGCCAACCACGAATTGCACAAAATACAATTTAAGTTCAAGGTTTAAAAAAATTACTTGTTTTGAACAGCAAAACTTCCACTCTGGCTTGCCTGTTCTTCATTTCTACCACGCTCAGCGCCCAAACAGGGTTATACCCGCTGGGAGCGGCTGCTGTGGGAATGGGAAACATTGCCACGCTTCAAACTGACGTGTGGTCGGCACTCACTAATCCGGCGGGACTGGGCATCGCCCCATCCTTCGCCGTAGGTATTCAACACGAACAGCGCTACTCAATACCCGAACTGGGCGTTGAGGCATTAGCTGCCGTATTCCCTGTGCTGGGCGGAGGAATTGGCCTCACGCTTGCCAACATAGGTTTCTCGGAGCAAGGTGAAAACCGCTTCGGGATTCAAATAGGACGAAAATTGGGACGAAACATCGCAGCAGGCGTCGGTTTTCACGCCCACCTGCTGCGTTTTCCGGCCGGATACCACAACGTCTTTGCACTAAGCGCCGGCGCCGGCATTTATGCCACGCCACTCCCGCATCTTTCCATGGGCGTTTACGTGTCGAACCTCAGTTTCTCACACTTCAACAACGAGGCGCGCGACCGCCTGCCGGTAATCTTCCACTGGGGACTGGGCTACGACATAGCGCCAACTATTACCTTATATGCCGAAGTGGAAAAAGATGTTTATGCGCCGCTACGCGCAAAAGCGGGTACTGCATGTCTTCTTTTTAATATCCTTTATGTCCGGTTAGGCGTGTTATCGCAACCTTTTGAAGTACACTACGGCTTAGGGTACAAATACCACATTTTTCAAATTGACTTTGCTTTGTACCGTCATCCTGTTTTAGACTTTTCGCCACAACTTTCACTTAGTATGACACTCCGATGAAAAGATTATTAACCGCCACGCCGCTACTTCTTTTCCTGTGTTTATGTATGCAAGCCCGCGCGCAAAGCGGCGATTTGCCCGATGCGGTGAGGCAAATTATTGAAGA
>JAIRLC010000029.1 GCA_031259645.1 Prevotellaceae bacterium
GTTTTCAATGCCTCTGGTATCGCAACAGGTATATTCGCTCAGCGAGAAATCGGAGCAGCCAATAGCAATGCGGACGTAGCTGTAGCCCATACCGTCGGTAGGCGAGAACGTTTCGGTCAGGAATTGCGTCCGGCGCGCCTGCGGCATTTGCAGCAGGTTGTAGCAGGTAGAGCCGGTTATGGCAGCGCCGAAGCCGTCAATGGTTTGATAGCGTTCACTGGGTTTAAGCTGAATATTGAATGCATTGGCATCTACTTTTTTGTCGAGATCAATGGCTTGTTTTTTAAAGTCAAATATGCGATTGGCGGTGGTTACATATACTATGACGTCGCCCGTCTCTTTTTCAGTCGAAGATGTTTTCTGGTCGCCTTTGGCGGCGCAGGCTACCATAAAGATAAGGCAGAGCAGGGGGAATAAAAAGGAATATTTTTTCATTGTTACAACTTGAATTTTTTAAAAAACACCCCGACGGAATATTCCTATCGGGGTGAGATGATACATTACGGCAGTGTTACTTTTTCAATATTTACGGTGTTGTTGTTAAGATCAATGGTAATCCGATAAAAATCGGGCGCGATGCCGGAATCACTTGCAATAGTCCAATCGTTATCACCGGTTATTATTGATTCTCCGGTAAAAATAAAGGCACCGGCTTTTTTCTCATTGGCCCAACCGGTATTTTCAAAAGGTTTGAAACCAGCAGAATTGTCAAGGTCGTCCGGGGTATAGACGGTTGCCTGAAAAACATTGTCGCTTATTTTCCGGAACAATATATACTGTAAAATATTGTCAAAGCCCCAGCCGGTAGTAACGCGTTTGTGGCCGCTATATACCGCACCAATTTCCGCCGTCGTCACTTTCGTGGGATAGCCTAACCCAGTCCCGCATGTCACCAAATAATTGGGGTAGCTTGGGTTATCTACGCCTACAATGACGTTTTTACGCGTGGAATTAAAATAAAGTATATACGCTCCGGATTCTCCGATAAATTTGACGTTACCGGCTTCGGTGCGTTCAAAGAAATCAACGTTGAACACTACGTCTAACGAAGCCAACGCGTCTGAAAGAGGTATTACCGCGTCTTTCTCGATGTAATACTCCTTGTATGTGAAGTGTTCGGAATCGTAGGTATCATTAAATATCAAATCGGCATCCGACAGGCTGCTCAATTGGTCTAAGTCCTCACCCTGTAAGGTGGTGGTAAAGTTGATAGCGTTAAAAATAATGCCGGTCGTATTCTTTTTGAATGTCGCTTCTTTGGATGTGATATAATCACTGGCTTTTATATCCGAAGTGTTTTGATCGAGTAAGTCGATGCTTCCATCCTTAGTGTACCAGATGTAGCCGCTAAAGTCCACTTGATTGTCGGCAGTTATTTTTTCGGCAATGAGGTAGGTGATGGCGTTAGGCAGGTCTAAGCCGGTTTTTTCGTATATGCCGCTATTGCCGGGTTGCGGGTCAAGTTCAATAACGGTTCCATTTTGCAGTACCAGATACAATTTGTCGAAGTGGGGACGCTTGGCGATCAATCCGGATATTGAATGTTCCGTTTCATCGCCTTCCACATTGACGAGGGTAAGCAGCGCTTCTACCGGGGCATTGTTTAATACTCCTTTTTTGAAAGGGACATGTATTTTTGTTGAAATTTCAGCACCGTTTCCTTTTGTGCGGAAAACTTGTTCGGTCACTAACTCGTTGTTTATGGCAATGGTTGCTGTTAGTGTAGAAAGCGGTGTTACCGCATCGGAAATTTTGGCGATAAAGACTAAGGAGTCGCCGTAGGTAAAGGTTCCCGGGGTTAATCCTGCCGACTCTATCACAGGTGTAGAGTGGGGATACACGGTACGTTTTTCCTCCTCTTGGCATGATGCAAGAAGTAGCAGGGCGCACACGCACAAACCTGTCAGTTTATTTATATTTTTCATAATTGGTGTCATTTATTCTTGATTAGTAGCCCGGATTTTGGGTTAAGTTTTCATTTAAATCCAACTGTTGTTGCGGAATAGGGAGTATCAGCCTGTTTTCGTTCAATCTCGCAGCATATTCTTTTTGCTGGTCGGTTGCATTTTGCATGACTTGGATAAAACGTCCCCTGCGCTTCAAGTCCATCCAGCGTTTTCCTTCAAAAGCAAACTCAAAGCGATGTTCGTTTTCAATGGCAAGCCGCATGGCTTCTTTCGAGCCGGCTGTGGTGTTGGGCAATTTCGCGCGGTATCTGATTCTGTTCAGTTGCGTTCTGGCTGCATCTATATTTCCCAATTCGTTTTCGGCTTCGGCCAGCAACAGTACTGCCTCGGCATAACGGAACAGAATGATATTGGCCATTTCCTGCGCACGTTGCTTGTAACAATAGGGGTAGTTGTTCGACGGCCAGAACCTGTCTGTCCATTTCCCGGTAGCATCGCCGAACAGGATTGACGAATTTTTGCGAACATTGTCGTTTTCCCTGTCGAAGGCGTCCACCAAGTCATGGCTTGGGGTGCTGTATTTTTTCCAGTCAATGCCGAAGAACATGCTTGCGCTCCAATTGCCTAATTCACTCCATGACGTATAGTTTATTTCAAACAATGATTCTTTGCAGTTTTCATTGGTTAAATTGGCGCTTGGAATATTCGACGGATCGGGCGTTGTTCCGATAGTAAAAAGATCGTCGAAGTTATCCATAAGTCCGTAACGGGTATCGTTCACAATGGCTGTAGTAAGTTCTTTTACTTTCGCCCAGTCAGTGCTTTCATAGCCATCTTTGGTGGTGTATACCAGCGCCAGTACAAGGTTTGCTACCGCTTTGGTGATTTTGAATTTGTAACTACCCGAATAATCGGACACGTTGTTTACCGCATATTCGAGGTCTTCGAGGATCACGGCATAAATGTCCGGCAGCGACGCCTTTTCCGAATAGAGCGAGGGATATATTTCATCTATGTTGGCTAAACTGATTTCTGAAATAGCCTTTGTTCTTAGCGGCACTTCGCCGAATATTCTTACCAGATTGAAATAACACAATGCCCTCATAAAACGGGCTTCGCCAATTATTTCCACCCTGCGTGCCTCGGTTAATACGGGATCTTCGATTTTTGGCGTCCATTCTATAATGAGGTTGGCGTCTGAAATGTGTGAGTAAATGGCGCCCCATTCCTTGTCAGGCAAGCGGGGATTGGTAGCTACAATTCTGAATTCTTCAATCTGCGCCACTTCATCGTTAATTTCTCCGGCGTATCCGTTGTCGGCTTGTATATCGTTGAGGATATACATGTCGAGTTGCCAAAATTCGTCGGCAAAATGCCGGTAAGCGCCACCGAGCAAGTCTTCCATTTGTTGGGCGGTGGTATATACCGTAGCACTGTCTTTGCTTCCCGAGCCGAAGTTTTCGTTAGTCAGGTCGGAAGGGGGAGTGAGCTCAAGAAAGTCACAGGCTGTAACCAACAGGCAGAAGGTCACTCCGTATAATATATTCTTTATAACTTGTTTCATTTTTTCTGTTGTTTAAAAAGTTATGTTTGCTCCAAAAATAAATGACCGGGTTTGAGGATAGGCGCCGTAATCAATGCCCAATTGGGCGGGCGCATTACCGTCGGCCCAGTTTAGTTCGGGGTCGTATCCTTTATATTTAGTGAGGGTAAACAGATTGTTGGCAGTGGCATAGAGCGTCAGTTTACTTATTCCGGTAGCGGTTAAAGCGCTAAACTTGAAATTATAGGCCAGCGTTAGCGATTTTAAGCGGAGGTAAGAGCCGTCTTCTACAAAGCGGGTAGAATTTTGTATATTTATTTTTGAGTCGGTGGCTCGTGGAATGTTCGTAATCATTCCCGGCCGTTTCCATCGTTCCAATACAGCCACAGATTGGTTTTTGCTGTCAAACATACCTTCTGTTTCTATACGTGCGGCATTAAAAATATCATTACCTACAGAGCCATTGAAAAAAGCCGTTAGCGTGAAATTTTCCCACTCAAAATTATTGGTAAAACCAAAAGTAAAATCAGGTTCTGCGCAGCCTATAATTCTACGGTCGCTTGGGTCAACGCCATTGTCGTTAAAATCATGGTAAATGACATCCCCCGTTTCGGAATCAATACCATCTACGATGTATCCGTAGAAACTGCCGAAAGGTAACCCTTCCTGCAGCATAATGATGTCGCTGCCGTTGCTTTCAATCCATGCCATGGTAAATTGTTTGGTTAACCCTAATTTGGAAAGTTCGTTACGGTTGAACGACATATTCAATCCAGCATCCCATTTAAATTCTCCGGTAAGGATACGTCCGTTGATATTAAATTCAAAGCCTTTGTTTATCATTTCTCCATCGTTGCGCAACGGCAAAGAAACACCCACATCGTTCGGCAATTTAATGCCCAACAGCAGATCGGTCGTTTTTTTGTAATATACGTCAAATTCAGCCGTGAGCCGTGAATTGAAAAGCGATATATCAAGCCCCAGATTGTATTGCGTGGTTTTTTCCCATCTCAAATCGCGGTTACCTAATTGTCCTCGTGTTACCTGAGGCCCTGTTTTGGGATCGGTGTCACTTGGGTACTCATGCTTTTGAGGGGTAAATTTATCATAGAAGTCATAGTTGCCTATTCCGTTCTGGTTACCGTTTTGCCCATAGCCTATTCTTAGTTTGCTGTCGTTGATTATTTCCTTCAGAGGCTCAAAAAAGGCTTCATCGGAAAAACGCCAACCGGCCGATACAGAGGGGAAGTAACCCCACTTGTGGTATAATTTGGAAGACCCGTCGGTGCGGAAATTAACGGTAAACAAATAACGGCTTTTGTAGTCATATTGCACCCTGCCTAAGTAGGACATTAACGCGTAGCCACCTTCCCATGCGGTGGCGGAATTTATTTTGTTGGCCATGTTGAGCGTTTGCCGGTCATACGTTGTCCCCTGTACAAAATCTTCCACCGACATGTCGCCATGCCTTTGGTTTTGACGCTGCATGGTAAAACCAAGTAACGCCGTCAGGTGATGGCTCTCATTAAAGGTAGTCGTGTATGATAAAATGTTTTCGTTTACCCAGCCCACCCATTTGTCGTCTGAGTATCCGCCGCTTCCGTTAATTCTTCTGCGGTCTAATGTCCTGGTGGCTTCCGTAAACCAGTCTTGCCCCACGTTTGAATAATCGATAGAGAAACTGGGTTTAAAGTGCAATCCTTTTATAATGGTAAAATCCAACTCCACTTTTCCCGTAAAACGATATTCTTCGGATTTATCATAGGAGTCGGTTAGCTGATAGGGATGCGGCCACGACGATTGATAGGGGTTGGAAGAATAAAGCGTTGGATCATTCGAGTCCCATGTTGTCATAAACGGAGGGGTGTTAAGGATAGACAGAATCACACCGCCGCGCCCCGAATTGTTATTGTCACCCACGCCGCCGGTAGTGTTGGCCCGCGAAAATGAAAGGTTGGAATTTACTTTTACCCACTTTTTTATTTCTGAAGACACATTACTTCTAAATGTATAGCGGTCAAATGCGGAGGGCGCAATAACACCTTCATCTTTTTGATAACCTCCCGATATATAATAGTTCGTTTTTTCCGTTCCGCCCGATACCGAGAGTTGGTAATTTTGTTGTATTCCTGTGCCGTACATTTCTTTTGCCCAATCGGTGTAATGGGTATTGCTGCGGTCAAAGGTAATCCCTATTTCGTCCATCAAGTCGTAGTATTCTCCCGTATTCAGGGTTTTAATTTGTCTTGAAACCTGAGAAAAACCAGCGTACGTAGAGAAATTAATGGTTGCTTTACCTGCAGTTCCTCTTTTTGTGGTGATCAATACCACGCCGTTGGCTGCGCGGCTACCATAGATGGCTGCTGATGACGCATCTTTCAATACCTGCATGCTTTCAATATCGCTGGGCGATACGTTGTCGATATTGTTGGTCGGAATACCGTCTACTACATACAGGGGATCATTGCCTGCGTTGAGCGAGGTAGATCCGCGTACGCGAATGGTCACTTCACCGCCCGGTCGTCCCGATGGCTGTGTGATTTGCACGCCGGCCGCTTTGCCTTGCAACGCCTGTTGTGCCGAAATAATGGGACGGTCGGCCCATTCATCAGCCGAAATACTTGCGACGGCGGTCGTCAAATCGCCCTTGCGCACCGTGCCGTACCCCACCACGACCACTTCATTCAAGGCGCTAATCGCTTCTTTTAACTGTACGTTTAATGTAGTGCTCCGCGCCTGTACTTCTTCGGATGTAAACCCGACGAATGAAAACACCAGTATGGCGTCGGCCGGCACGTTGATGGTAAAATTTCCCGCTATATCTGTAATAGCGGCATTAGAGGTTCCTTTTTGCAACACCGAAACGCCCACAAGAGGCTCTCCCGTAGCCGCTTCGGAAACGGTACCCTTCACTTCCCGGCTTTGGCTAAACGCCATGCCCGGCAACAGTAAAATCATAGCAAGTATAACCTTACATAGACTATATTTACTCTTTTTTCCCTTTTTCATGTTTGACTAACTTAGTTAAATTATTTTGTACTAAACAAAGTTAGTTAATAATCTCCCACATGCTCCGGCCTCCAAAAAAAAAGGAGTATGTTAATAATGTTAAGCAATTATTAACCAAATATTAAAAATATATTAACAATGCTAAAAAGTAGTGAAAATGGAATGAATAAAATTATCTTTTTTCCATGATGGCGCCTATATTCATCACCATTTCCTCAAATTCATCACGCGAAACAATAGCATTATTCCGTGCCCTTGTCCGGTAATTATAAATGGTGCTCAGCGAATAGCGCAGAAATCCGGCAATTTTTACACTGTCGGTAATGCCCAACCGGATGAGTGCAAAGATGCGAAGATCCGTGTTTAGCCGTTCCCCCGGCTTCAATACAACTTGTTCTTCCCGAATGAGTAATGAATTAAAATCTTCTACAAAGGAAGGGTAGAGATTAAGAAATATCGTATCAAATGTTTCGTAGAGTTTTTTCCGTTCTTCATCAACCAAGGTGGTTGATTTCAGCATTCTGAATAACTCCTCATGTTGGTTGTTACCGGCCTTTTTATACAATGTTTTCCGGTACTCTTCCAATTTGTCAATATAGCCGGAACAAATATCGAAGAACTGGGCAATATATTCCTCTTTGATGTGATTGGCTTCCGACAATTGCGCGTTCACTTTTTGCAATTGGTTGTTGATGTGTTTGGTGTTTTTATTCAGTTCGGCCAATTTCAGGTTTGTTTCATAGAGTTCTTTTCTGATTTTGGAAACCTTTTTCATTTGCCGGTACACATAAAAACCCAAGATAATCAGGAAGAACAACAGCACGCTAATCAAAATGAAATAATGTTGTAATTCCTTTTTTTGTTGCATGGTTTTATTCAGATAGGCAGTATTGACGATAGAATACAGCGACGCCAGTTCAACGATGCGGAAGCGTATTTTCCCGAAATCAATATCGTCCATCGCCGATTTCATATAATTGTAAGCCCTGTCCACCTCGCCCGACTCATAGTAACTCATGGCAAGGCTTTGCAAGGCGGCATGGTCTTTTGTGGCATTTTGAATATCGGTAATAGTTGCCAGGGCAAAGTATTTTCTTTGTAATTCGATTTTCGCCTGTTTGCTATACACCATCCCCAACAGGTAGGAAACCATGGCGTAGTTGGGACTGCCTACCGGCACTTCATTAAAAAGCGCCAACAGGTACGGCTCTACCGTTTCCGGACTTTCGCTATGAAGCAACTTCACGGCATTGTGGATTTTGTATGGCCGTGAGGTGGTGTCGAGTACAGCCAGCAGGGAATCACGGTAGGCGATGTTCAATTGCCGGTTAATCGTTTGGTCATTGCTTTGTGCGTAATAGCCGTAAAAGTCACTGCAAATTTCGAAATAGAGCGGCAGCAACGCCTGAGGAAGTTTCGCCCGGTTGATGCCGTTTAAAATGTTTTTCGACTCCACATATATGCCGGCCGACGAATACAGCAGGGACAAATGCAGGCTGGACGCTACAAGCAGGTCTGGCCTGTTCATGGCCTGCGCTATTTTTATATTTTTCTCCACATAATAAATGGCGCTGTCTATGATATATTTCTTGTATTTCTGTCCCAGTTTATCATTAAGGTTATATTCCTGTAATGGTTGCAAGGGCGTGATATGCAATAACCGCCTCAGGTCTTGTATTTCGCGCTCTTTTTGCTGTTCATAAAAATGTTT
>JAIRLC010000007.1 GCA_031259645.1 Prevotellaceae bacterium
TTGGAATATGTGGCGTTTCCGACCGTTCCGGGAGCATAGGCGGCGGGTTTGCTCACATTGAACTGTTGTGCCGACATGGGCGGCGTTAAGCCCGAAATCATGTTGAGCGGCGCGCCAAACAGGCCGGGTATCAGGTACACAACGAACGAAAATGTGGCAATCACTAAAAATAAACGGAACACGCCAATATGCGCCACGTCGCTGTCGTTCGAGAATTTGATTTTGCCCGACAGGTAGCATCCCATCAGTGAGAATATCACAATCCATATCGCTATATACGCTTCGCGGGTAAACAGGTTCAGTCCGTAGCCGGTGTCTATGGACAGCAAAAACTTCAAGGAAAATGCCAGCAAAATAAAGGCAAATACCACTTTCACCGCGTTGAGCCAACCGCCCGATTTGGGCATTTTTTTCATCAGTGCGGGCGACAGCGAAAGCGCCACAAAGGGCAATCCGAGCGCAAAGCCGAAGGCAAACATGCCGAAAACAGGCTTCCACACCGACGTTCCCATAGCGGCTTCGACTAATAATGTGGCGACAAACGGTCCTGTGCAGGAGAACGAAACCAGCGTTAATACAGCAGCCATAAAGAACGCTGCAATCAACCCGCCTTTGTCGGCTTTGGCGTCTAATTTGTTGGAAAGCCCCGCAGGGAGCATGATTTCAAACAGTCCGAAGAACGAACAGGCAAACATAACAAACAGGGCAAAGAAGATGAGGTTTGCTATCCAGTGCGTGCTTAGTACATTCGCAAAATCGGCGCTTTTCGTTATGGCCACAATGACACCCAAAAGCAAATAAATCAGCGCTACAGAAAAGCCGAAAATCAATCCTTTCAGCACGCCTTCGGAGCGCTTGGCGCTGCCGCTCATGAAAAACGAGACCGTTATCGGAATCATCGGGAACACGCACGGTGTGAGTACCGCAGCCAAACCTGCGCCCAACGCTAAGAAAACGAACCACCAAATGTTTTCCGATGAGGTTTCTGCGTTATCCGCCCCCTCTCCAGACACCATGTGTTTATAGGTTTGCGGACAGCCTTTCACCGTAAATTTGAAATCAATGTCGCTGCACGGCATGCACATGTCTGCTGTGCAAACCATGTAGTCCATCGTTCCGGTAATGGCAAAATCCGTTTTGCTCAAAATTTCAATAACCTGAACGAATTTGGCGTCTTTCGTATGCACGCCGATATCTATTCCGAATATGTCGTCGTGCTTGATTTTCGGTTCGGGAATTTCTTTAATTTTACCGATTTTTTTGAATGCTTCCGATTCGTTATAAAAAAACTCGGTGGGCAGCGGTCCGCCTTCAGGCACTTCTGTGGCATACAACTGATGCCCCGGCTCAATGGTTGCCGAAAACACCAGTTCGGCCTTATTGCCCTCTACAGGATTCACCGAATACGACCATGTTACAGGATTGGCAGGCTGTGCGTTAATGTTAACGCACATGCCGCCAATACTAAATAATAGTAAGAGGAATTTTCTCATATTCAATTATCTACCCGCAGTATTAAATAATTCAGACAATTTCTGTGCCAATGCCTCTCCTCTGATTTTTTCGGCTATCAGCACTCCCTTTTCATCTAACAGGAACATGGCGGGAATGGCTTTTACACGGCAGGCGTCGGCAGCTCCTTTTGTGTCCAAATAGTTGGGCCACGCAAACTTTTCTTCTTCGAGCGCCTTCTCCCAATCCGCTTCTTTTTTATCAATAGAGATGCTGATAATCTCAAAACCTTTCGGCGAATATTCTTTATACAGGTTCTTTAAATTGGGGATTTCCATGCGGCAGGGCGCGCACCACGACGCCCAAAAGTCAATAAGCGTATACTTCTTTCCCGCGCTGATTGCAGCCACATTCGTGTCTTTATTGTCTTTGCCGGTAAGCGTAAAAGCAGGCAAAGGTTTTCCTACAAGTGTTTTGGGGGATATTTCCCTCTTAACAATTTGACCGTAATAGCTGTCTTTGGCTTCCTGCGAAAATTCGTCATACCAGGGCTGCTGTTCCTTCGTCAAATAGGACATTTGCTCTAACAACAACATTGGTCCCCACCACGTATCTTTATTATCCATGATGATTCCTCTTGTTGTGCGACCCACCGTTTCGAAAAAAGCCTTCTCCTCTGCCTCTAATTTTTTATACGCCTCCGTTTTCCGTAACGAGTCCATCCGCACTTTGTCATTATTCATTCTGGCTGCCCTTATTGCTTGATCAACCACTTTGTTGTTCTCGCGATAAGCCGTTTGCATCGCATTTAACTCTTTCTTGGGCGCTATTTTTTGCAGGTACAGGTCGTGCGTCTTACTTCCTTTTACCACTATATCATTATAGGTATAGATAATATCGCCATCCTGTCCGGATTTTGTCGCCTTGCCGGTTACGGATATTTTTCCGTTTTCAACCATAATCTTAGTTAATCCGTACGTTCCCGCTACCTGGATGTAAAACATCCGGGGCTCGTCGGTCGCTCCTGTCAATAGGGCTTTACCGCCGGTTACGACGCTTTCCGCCACAGGCGTTTCTTTCTTATGGGTGGCGGCGGGTACTAATTCTATTTTTGCGCCGTCGGGAATGCCTTGCAGGTTGCACTCAATGGTATATGACGTAGCGGGCTTCTGGCTGCACGCCACCGTCATCACGCAGGCTATACTTAATAGCATTGCTTTTTTTATTGTTTTCATGTTATTTATTATTATTATTATTTATTTATTTATTTATTTATTTACATTTTGGGTAATTGTTCCGTTACCCGGATTTTTTATGGCTCCCTGAGGGAAAGGCATTGTCCACAGGTGGGAGGTGGGCGATAGCGTGTACGTGGTTCCATCCACCACCTTAGTTAAAGTACGGGCATACTTGGGGTCGAGGTTATACCTGCGCGCATCGGCAAACGGAATGAGCGTGCCTAAAAGCTCATTGTCTTTGGTGCGGCGGATATATTCTATGGCTTCTTCTTCGGTTGAAGCCGAAAGCGCCGTATATTTAGCGGCAAGGATGCGTTTTTCGCGGACGGTATTAAGCGCCGCCATCGCCTCGCTGTATTTTCCGTCGCGGGCAAGGCACTCGGCTTTTATCAGGTACACTTCAGTAGTCGTAATCCCGCTTTCATTAAAAAATCCGGTAGTGGTACTTACGCAATACGTATCTGTTCCAACAGTCCGGACTTTCCAGCGGGCAGCGGCGCGCGCGTCACCGTCTTCAAAACGGGCTTTCCGTTCCACCGGTATAGACCTTCCTACGTATTGATAAGAAGTCAACCCATGCCTGAAAATATAATTTTCGACATAATAGTGACCGGCCGGCGAAGGTGTGACTGTATATGAGTCCGGATTTTCTATTTGTGTTTTATTTTCCTCATAATAGGCTGTCCAGTCATAAAGCGCATCATTTTCGGCTAACGCCAACTCGGCATATTCCAGGGCTTGGGGATAATCGCCCATTTGCAGGTACACCCGCGCATAAAAGGCATACGCAGCGCCACGATTAGGATGTAACGGCGTGGGCGAAGTGGCGGGCAAATTAGGCAATGCCTCCTTCACATCGTTCAGGATGTGGTCATAAATCCCCTGTATGGTTAACTGTTGATGCGGCGCATTCACATCTGCGCTTGTAATCCACGGCACGGCGTTCTTTGCAGAAGCTGTGGCTGCATCATACGTGTCGGCATAATAATTCACTAAGTTGAAATAATTCATGGCGCGCAACGCTTTGGCGCAGGCAATCACTTCGGCGCGTTCCGCATCGGTACATTCGGTTGCCTCCGGCGCATGCTCAATAATAAGGTTGCAGGTTGAAATGGAGACATAACTGTCGTAATACATTCCTTCACCCGAATTATTCAGATATATGCGGTCGGCGCTTTCGTCCCACATGTAATTTGCTTTGGTCAACGAAGAATAATTCAGGTTAGCTACAGTTTGATAGCTGTCATTTAACAGGTTTATGGCATTTCCGGCATCCACGCGGTGAACGCCATATTCATATCTTAACATGGCTTCGAAATCGGCAAGCGTGGTGGGGATTTTTTGTCCTTTGGGCAAAATATCGAGGTATTCGTTGCAGGATACCTGCGATAAGGCAACAACCAACAGGACCAGCAATTTTGCGATAACTTTATTTGTTTTCATGTTGTTATTATTTACTTTCATATTATATTTTTTTAGTGGATTAGAAATTAAGGTGCAGTCCCCACACAAACGTGGGATTGTTATACCCGCCGAGCAAGTATTTTGCTTCCTCGCTTTTGGCGAATGTTACTAAGTTTTCGATATTAAACTGCAGGCGCGCACCGCTAAGCAGCGCTTTCCGGCAAAGGCTTGCCGGCACATTGTACGACAGCGAGATGTTGCTTAACCGGAGACGCGCGGCGTCAATCACATTGATATCTGCCCTGGAATATATGCTGTACAGGTCGCCGCTGTAATCCGGGCTTTCGGCAAAAAAAATGCGCGGGATATCGGTATGCGCCTCGTCGCCGGCGGTGCGCCAGCGGTTCGCAATATTTTTATTGGTGGCTGCGATGTTTGTCAGGTATGCACGCGCCGCACTTGAATAAGTTGAACCCAGCGCCGGCAGGAAGGTGTTACGCATCTTGTGGCCGGCTTCAAATACCAGCAGGAATGACAAATCGAAATTCTTATACCGGAAGTTGCTGCCAAACGAGCCGCTGTGAACCGGCGCTGTGGTGCCGGCATAAACAACTGCCGCAAGGTCTGTGGGCTGGGTTGATGTCGCTTCCCCTTTTTCGTTGTACACCTGCGGTAATCCGGTTGCACTGAGTCCCGCCCATTGGTAGGCATAGATGGACCTATACGGATTGCCTATGCGGGGATATGCCTCCGGATAGTCGAACTGTATAGTATTTCCAGGAGCCTCGATATTTACATACGTGACCTTATTTTTGTTGTATCCGTAAATAAACGTGGCATTCCATGTAAAGTCTTTGGAACGGATAACGTCGCCAAACAATGTGATTTCGACCCCCCTGTTTTGCATTTCGCCATTGTTGATTTGGTAGGTAGAGTAACCATAACCTTCGGTAGGGACGCCCCGGGTAGAGGCTAACAAATCTTTCCCGTATTTGTTGTAATATTCGAGCGTGCCACCGAGCCTGTTGTTGAACAGGGCAAAGTCTACCCCGATATTCGTGGTGGTGGTTTTTTCCCACGACAACTCCGGGTTAGGACGCGAGGTTATTACTCCCTGTTGTCCCCCGACATTCGGATTTGCCTCGTAATAGGCCACCATATACGGCGCTTTATTTTTGGCTACGTTTCCGCCGATACCATACGAGGCGCGCAGTTTCAAACGGTTTATCCACGACACAGTCATAAACGCTTCTTTCTCCATATTCCATGCTACCCCTGTTGACCAAACCGGCTTATCCTGGTATTTCGAGGCGGTGCCCCAGAGGTTCGACCTGTCCCAGCGCAGGCTTCCGGTAAATACGTATTTGTCGTCATAGCTATAGGCGGCATTGCCATACATCGAAATAAACCGGTCGGTTCTTTCTCCTCTTACATCTGCGTCGTAGGCCATGAATGTTCCTCCCCAAAACGCGCCGACGCTTTTCGCCAAGCTCGCCGCATCAATCAATGTATGTGACAATACGTCGGGGTCGTAATTAAAGAGTGTGTGGTTGGCGAACTCCTGTTTATTTTCGCGTACTTCGTGCCCAAGCAGCGCCGTCACCTGATGCCCGCCGCCAAAGGTTTTATTGAAATCGAGCTGCTGGCGCGCGGTGTAGGCGCGTGAATAAAAATCGACGGTGTTGTATATATTCCCATAAGGGAGATTAAACACGGTGGCATTGTTTGAGCGCGAAGCCAGGTTGTTTACTTTCGACCGCACGGCGTAGGAGTTTTTGTCCGACAGTTTTGAATATCTTTCCGAGCCGTATTCGTATTGAAACATGCTGTTAAAATTCAGCCAGTCGGCAAACTTGATATGTACCCGGCCATACGTCCTGTTCTGGAACGTTTTTCTCCCGGCCTGGTTCATCCCCAGTTCGTCTAAAGGCGTAATGTCCATACTGTACAGTCCATAACTGTCAATGAGTGCATAATTATCTTTGGTGAGGCGTTCCGATGCCGGTGACGTGTAGGGGCTGCCGTCGACGTTTTTCAGCACATCGTAGGGTGTATATTTATAGATTGTCTGCGATAATACATTGAACGATTGCTCCTGCTTATCCTGATAGTAATTGTAGGTGCCTATATCCAACTTTAGCCATTTGGTGACTGTCAGGTTATTGGTGAGGTTGATGCCCAGCGAACGGTCGCCGGAATACAGGTCTTCCTCTTTGTTGTCCTTGTAAGTGACCGAAGCTTTAAACATATTACCGTCGCTTGTTTTTCCCAGTGATAAATTATACTGTTGTTGGAAAGGATTGCGTTTGGCATATTTTTCCATATCGTTGTAATAGCTGTAACCCTGTGCCGCGAGGGCATTCAGTTTTTTATTCATCTCGGTTTCCGTCAGGTTACCGGCATGATAATTCAGGATAGCCCTTATTCCCTGTGTCTGGTACACATTATTATTAAGCATGTTTTGCGCATAGGTTGCAGCGCCGGCGGCGTCTTGCAACGATTTGTTATTCGCCGCCCATTCCCTTTCTATGTCAATCATATCAGCCGCGTCGGTCAAGCCTTTTGTATAATACGAATAGGGCGAAAAAGCCAGCGTACTTGAAAAAGAGATGCGCGTCTTCCCTTTCGCCGCTTTTTTTGTAATGATCACCACCACCCCATTGGCAGCGCGGGCGCCATAGATGGATGTGGCGGCGGCGTCTTTCAACACGGTGATGCTTTCTATGTCTTCCATGTTGAGTTCGGGAAGACCTTCTGTTATCCCGCCTGTAGCTGTAGATGCATTATACCTGACATTTTCGATAGGGAAGCCGTCGATGACATACAAAGGATTTGTGGAGCCAGACATTGATGTAGTACCTCTTACCAATCCTCCTGTAAAACCCGCCACCTGCCCTTCGAGCAGGGTGTTTAAATTGGTCAGCCTTTTCCGGTCGAGCGTCTCGGAAGTCACTTTGGCGAACGACCCTGTAGCCCGTTCTTTCGATATGGTCTGATAACCGGTCACCACTACTTCATCCAAGTTCATCGACACGGACGACATTTGGACATCCAAAATTCGCTGGTTACCCACCCCATACGTCTGAGTTACATATCCGATAAACGAAAATACCAACGAGTCTGAAGAATTGACTTCTAAAGAATAACGCCCGTTCAGATCGGTTATAGTCCCGCTTGCAGTTTTTCCGTTTCTTTTTATCGAAACACTAACCCCCACCATAGGATCGAGTTGTTCTTCATCAATAACGACACCGGAAATGGTTAATCCCGGCCTTACACTGTTTTGAGCTTCTACTTTGTCTATTTTTAATAGAGAAAAGAGGAGAATGATACAAGAAGCAATAGTGATTTTCTTCATAACGATTACTTTTTAGTTTTAAAAATCATTTAATAACCCACTATATATCTACCTATCAAAAGGGGATAATCGCACTTATAACTACAAAAGCTGCTCATTAAACGTACGTTTAATGAGCAGCCTTTTCGGGGTAGGTTGGACCTCTGTTCAGATTTAAAAAAAGCCGCTTTCAACTCATGTGTAACATTGTCCGAAACGCCCTCTGGAAGGGAGACACAGGCTGTCTTAAAAAATATTAGCTAAAAAATTTGCACGGTTTGAATAAAACAGATATTTTTACGCTCATTAAACGTACGTTTAATGAGCAGCTTTTCGTGGTTATAGGTTCTTTTGGTGCATCTGTAGCGGTTAAATATGAAAATAATCTTCTTTAATCTAAAAATTAAATGCGTATGAAAACAATAAATGATGACAGCTAATTAACTATACTTTCCGGGGAAAGCCAATAGCCATGCATGGCTCACCAAAAAAAATCAGGCGGTATTAGGAGTACCGCCCGATTAGGAGTGATTTAAGTCAGAAATATAGTTATAACAACAAAAATCAGTACGAAAGTATGAAAAAAGCCAGAAGAGAGAGTGTTTTATATACTCTTTATATATTAATTAGCGTTTTTTTGCTGACGGAGGGTGCTTTGTTCCCTCTGTATGCCGTGGATTCACACGGGACGAACGAAGAACAGGCGATGCGAGCCATGGAAAAACTTTCCTCCGCGGGCGGCCTTGAATACGGGGTTAACGACGGACAGGCCACATTGGTGGAAGAAAGTCCCGAATCGCAACAGCAAGACAATCAAATCAAAGTGACCGGGCAGGTATTCGATGAAACCGGTGAATCCGTGCCGGGAGCCAATGTGGCGGTAAAAGGCAATTCGACCCTGGGCACAGTGACCGATCTGGATGGTAACTTCACGTTGACCGTTCCCCGCGGCTCGGTATTGGTTGTATCGTTTATCGGATATGTTCCGGTTGAACAGGTGGTGAGGAACACCGACAAATTAGTGATAAGGTTAACGCCTGACGCGAAAGCGCTGGAAGAGGTGGTTATAGTGGGCTTCGGCAAGCAGAAGAAAGCATCGGTGGTAGGTGCGGTGCAGACCATCAAGCCCAGTGAATTGCGTGTGCCGTCAAGCAATCTGAGCTCCGCCTTCGCAGGCAAGCTGGCCGGCGTTATATCCGTGCAGCGTTCGGGCGAACCGGGCGCCGACGGCGCCAGTTTCTGGATTCGCGGTATCTCTACCTTTGGCGGCGGTTCCACGCCCCTTATCTTCATTGACGGAGTGGAAGTGAGCACAAGCGACCTGAACGCGCTTCCTCCCGAAACCATCGAGAACTTCTCCATCCTGAAAGATGCCGCCGCAACGGCGTTGTACGGATCGAGGGGAGCGAGCGGCGTAATGCTGGTCACCACCCGCCAGGGAAAGAACTCCGAAAAAGCCAGGATCAATATCCGCGTGGAAGGACAGATGACGCAACCCACACAAATTGTCGACCTTGCCGACGGTGTGACGTACATGCGCATGTTCAACGAAGCCGTACTGACGCGCGACTCCAGCATACCCCTGGCCAACCTGCCTTTCAGCCAAAGCAAGATAGCGCATACGGCAGCCGGCGCCGATCCGCTGATCTATCCGAACGTAGACTGGCAGGATGTCCTGTTCAAAAGCGCATCCTACAACCAGACAGCCAACCTGAACGTAACGGGCGGCGGTTCCATGGTGACCTACTTCCTGAACGCCACGCTGAACAATGACAACGGTATGCTGCGCAGCGATCCGCAGAACAAGTTCAACAACAACATCCGCCAGCAACGCTACTCCATTCAGGGAAACATCGTGGCCGACCTGACACCGACCACAAAAGTGGCTGTCCGACTCAATTCGCAGATACTGGAATACGGAG
>JAIRLC010000148.1 GCA_031259645.1 Prevotellaceae bacterium
CTACACGACGCTCTTCCGATCTAACTTTGTCATTCCAACTACTTCTACCAATAGCGCCTTTGTGTCCGCAGGGGAAGTGAGTCTGGATAATTACACGAGCGCTCCTATTCACATTGCGTTTAAGTATGAAGGAGGCTATACTTCCGCCGCAACTTCCACTACTACTTTTCGTGTAGATAATGTTTTGGTGAAGGGTGGTGACAAGGGGCCGCAACCCTATAACGCCATATACACCTACAACGGTACGGCATGGGTGCCGCATGCAAATACAGCGGTGGCGCTCAATCCGTCCGATTATAGTGACATGGGGGTTTCCGCTCTTACCGCGTCAACAGCGCCTAATTACTTGCCAAATTTCTTAACCGCCAAATTTCCGTATGCGCAGGAAGGCGCCGTAAAAGCCGTGGTATACGGCAGTAAAGCAGGAAATCCGAAAGAAGCTGTTGAAGAATATAAATATATGGCTGGTGTATGGACGCCTACAGCAGTAACAAAGAAAACTGAGCAATACGCACTTTCCTCACAAGGATGGGGGTTTGACCCAACCATTGTATTAACGTTAAAAAGAGTCAGCGGCAATGAGCCTAATCTATTGAAGTTTGTTGAGTATGTGCGTACGCAGATGCCCGATAAATGGTTTCCCAAAAACACATACACCAATGAGGAACACTATTACGGGTTTAATGCCTATTATGCTGAAATTGTGTATGGCAATGACCGCACTTTGTATGGCGACCCTGCCATTCTGAACTGTAAAACGGATGAGGAAAAATATGCCTTGTTTGATCAGCGTGTAGAAGAAGCGTTTCCTATCTTTGCCCGTGTAAATTACCCGGAAATGCCAACGCATGTTTCTGGTGTGGAACAACTGCTGAAAGTAAGAATAGAACATTATTTCTCCGCTTCCGACCGGCGGTATTTTGAACATACGCTGAAATGTATCAAGTCCGGCGCCGGCGAAAGCGACCCCGCCGAATATGAATACGTCGGAAGGGAACAAATCCCGGCATTATAACAACTGTCCGTATTAAAAAGAGGCGTCCGTTTTGTGCGCCTCTTTTTATTTTGTACCTTTACATAAAAGAATGTATAAATGAAAAAAATAGCCATACTTTTTCTTGTCGTATCATTGGTTTCCTGCAAAAAGGAAAATAACCTGTCGAGGCCGCCACAAGATTTGGGTTGTGACACGCTGATACTCCTGTCTACCAACGATGTGCACGCCCATATCGGCAATATGCCGAAAGAAGCGGCCTACGTGCAAGACCTGCGGAAACGCTATTCCACAGTATTGCTGCTGAGCGCCGGCGATATTTTTTCCGGCGACCCGGTAGTGGATCAATATGAAGAAAACGGAACGCCCAAACGCGGCTTCCCGATTATTGATTTGATGAACCGCCTTGATTATTTGGCTATGGCGCTCGGAAACCACGATTTTGATTACGGAAAAGACGTCTTGAAAGACCGCATTGCACAGGCCGGCTTCCCTGTTTTGTGCGCCAATGCCGATTTTTCCGGTACGGTGTTGGCCGGCATGGTTCCGGAATATTACACGATAGATACCGCCGGCGTGAAAATCACTTTTCTGGCTTTTGTGCAAACCGGTTCAAGCGGCATACCCTCTACGCATCCCAATAACGTGGATGGAATTACTTTCGCCTATACCTTAACGACCGATTTTTTGAACCGTTACACCGCTTTGCGCAACTCGTGCGATGTGTTTGTCATATTGAGCCACCTGGGGGTGGACGGCGACCGCCGCTTAGCGCCGATGTTCCCGCAAGCCGATGTGATTATAGGCGGACATTCGCACACCAAACTCAGCCCCGCCGAGACACAGAGCGGTGTGTTGATTACACAGGCCGGCTCCAACCTGAATTATATCGGGCAGACCACACTGGTTTTAAAGGATAAAAAAATTATTGAAAAGAAAAATACCCTGGTTGACGTATCCAAACTTACGGCGGTGGACGCCGGCATCCAAAACAGGGTGGAAACCTATAAGGCAAACTCGCCGATGAACCGCGTGATTGGACAGGCCACGGCCAACATTTCGGGGAAAGACGCCTTAGGCTGCTTGATGACCGATGCGCTGACCACGCAATTGGGACTTGATATCGCCTTTACCAATAGCGGCGGAATCCGCATCAGCAGTATCCCCAAAGGCGATATTACCATGGCGAAGATATATGAGTTAGACCCGTTCGAGAATGATGTGGTGGTGTACAACATGTCGCTGTCCGAGATAGAGGCGTTATTGAAGTATGCCTGCGCTTATGGGAGTATTAACTATTTGGTGTCGGGCGCTAAATATACCTACCACACATCAACCAAAACGGTTACGCTGACCGGTTATGATGACGTGCCGTTAAGCAGTGCCAAGACATACAGGGTGGGCATGAACAGCTATATAGCCGAAACCGATATCCCCAAACTATATACTCCTCCTGCCGACCCCGGCGAAAATTTATATGTGAGCACAACAGCTACTGTAGTGGATTACGTTATCGCCCAACAGCAGGTAAGCCCGCAGCCTCAACGGGCGTTTATAGAATAGTAAATATTGTTTTTGTTAAAAAATCGCAGCACCTGTTGTCATTCGCATGTGCTTTTACAATAAAACCGTGCTGGTAAATTGACTGCTCTTTTTAAAAAAAAACTTATATTTGCATAAAAAACGTCATGGAGCTCTCATTAGACCTTACCAAACGATACACCTACGCCGATTACTACACCTGGTGGGATAATACGCGGCGGGAGTTGGTGCACGGATTAATCAAACTGATGTCTCCCG
This sequence comes from Prevotellaceae bacterium, assembly GCA_031259645.1. Lineage (GTDB taxonomy): Bacteria > Bacteroidota > Bacteroidia > Bacteroidales > UBA932 > JAIRLC01. Next base: position 2,795 of record JAIRLC010000148.1, read on the forward strand.
CACCCACAGCAGAGCATCAGAGGGTAATCGGGAATTTACATGGGGAATTGCGCCACATTATCAAAAAGCACAGAGGAAAATGTGAAGTTTTTGTTGCTCCTTTTGATGTGCGCTTGCCGAAGAACGGCGAGCAGGACGACAAGCGGATTGACACTGTCGTGCAACCCGACATTTGCATCGTGTGCGACCCTGCAAAAATCGACCGGCGCGGGTGCCTTGGCGCGCCCGACTTTATTGCGGAAGTGCAATCGCCCGCCACCACCCGGTATGACCTTTACGAAAAATTTGCACTCTACGAATCCTCCGGCGTACGCGAATATTGGGTTGTCTTTCCTTCCTCCGGCGTACAGGTGTTCCTGCTTCAGCCCGATGGAAAATATGACGAAGGGACTGCGTATGAAGCCGGAAAAATACCGGTGCACATTTTTAACGGGATAGAGATAGATTTGGAGGAGATAATCGGGTGTTAAAAGTGATTGACAAAATGAGAAAAA
>JAIRLC010000030.1 GCA_031259645.1 Prevotellaceae bacterium
GCGGGTTTACTTCGTATTTCCTGCATGGCCGCGATGCGGATATTACGTCGTTTGATACCCCGAAATCAATCGGCGAACGGATCGGCACAGTAAAGGAGGTGAAAGGCAATTCGTTCACCATCGCCGGACTGAAACCGGTACATAACGGCGACGGGATAGCGTTTTTTAATTCGCTCGGAGAACTCGAAGGCTTCAGGGTAAACCGCGCCGAGACAAACCGCATATTTCCTCAAAGGATGCCGGTATTAAAATCCAAAATACAGTTGTACCGGAATTTTGATCAGGATTTTGAAAATATGCTGGCCAGACCTTCGGCTGAACGGAAGATCGGCGTTTCGGTGGAGTGGGGGGACTGCCCGGACGGTTTCGTATTGACGCTGACCGACGAAACGGATGCGCGTGTTGTGATTGTACGTCCGTTTGCAAAGGAGCTTGCCCACAAACCGCAGGATGATAATATCCGCGCACAACTTGCAAAATTTGGTAATACACCGTTCGAAGCGACGGAAATAATCCTCTCTGCCGCGAAATCTTTTTTTGTCCCGTCGTCCCTGCTCAATGATATGCGCCGTGAAGCGACGGAAAAATTATTGTCGGTTCGCCGGATGCGTTTCCGTCGCCGGTACGTGAAACATTCCGCATACGACAATAACGTCGTTTATCCTCTGCAAAAGACGGATTATACGGAAAACATATCAAATCATAAAGCGGAATATTTTTATAAAAAACATGGAGTGACGGATACGGAGCCTTCATTCGAAAACATACCCCGCGACAACGTGCCGTTGATGTATACCAAACATTGCCTGCGTTATAGCATGGGCTGGTGTCCGGTACATCATAAGAATAAACCGGTATACAAAGAGCCTTTTTTCCTTATTCATAAAGACCGTCGTTTACGCCTGGAATTTGATTGCAGAAAATGCCGGATGCTTCTCCGGAGCGCGGAACCCACCCCGCCGCACACCCCTACACATCATGACAAAAAGTAGGAATGAAAATTACATACGTATGCGGCTAAAATTACATACGTATGAAATTTCAACGGGCATTTATTCGCTTTTCTCAAAGTAAAGATTTTGCAATTTCTTTCTCAGTTCCGCACTTGAAACAAACAAAATACGGATACCTGAAATCTTGCCTGCGGTGAACGTTTCCGGCTTTTCCACGCCTTCGCTTGCAAACGGACACACCTCCCGTCATTGCGAGGAGCGTAGCGACGCGGCAATCCAGGATCCTCCATGCGCCCGGATTGCTTCACCCTGTGGGTTCACAATGACGGGAGCAAGGAGCGGGTTCGCTGGTGACGCGGTGCACGCCATCGTCTTTCAAGATTCTTTCACCGCATTTCCAATCGCATAGAGCGGGACAACTTTGATTTTATCATAAGTTGCAAAGTTTTCGAGTGAAGTACGGACGCCGAAAGGCAGCTTTTTCTCTTCCAGAAACAGAAACATACTTTGCATTTTTCCCCTTGTACCTGATTTCACTTCAATGGGAATAATTCTTTCATTTTGTTGAATAACATAGTCAACTTGCGCATTGGCATTTCTTTTCTCACGAACCCAGCAATACAATTCACTGTTTGTGTAGCAAGAAGCGTTTTTTTTCAGTTCACAACCGACAAAAATCTCTGCCACAGCGCCTTTATTGATTACTTCAAAATCGTTTGCATGCAGAATAGTTGAAACGTTCAGATTTAAAATGCGTTGATAAAGTCCGGTGTCTAACGGAATTACCCGTCTGTATTTGGGATTTGTACCTGCGCCGAGCGGAATGCCGTCCGCCGAAGTATGCGTTACCTGATAGCACAATCCTGCCATCAAGAGCAATTCCAATGAGTTCTTAACCTGGTCATTATTGAGATTTTGAGAAACATGTTCGTATACAAATTTCCCCTCCGCCTGCACCGCAACCGAATTGAAAACTTCATTGATTCTCATTGCGGGAATCCGTTTTTTATATTTTGCAAAATCGTTACGAAACGACTCTAACAGGCTATTTAATAATTTATTGCAGCGCAAAAAATCTTTTGTTTTCACAAACTCTGCAACCACTTCAGGCATTCCGCCTATGATCAGAAATATTTTCAGTTGTTCAAGGATTTTATTGTGCAATACCTCAAAAACCGGATTTTCAGGATTTGATTTATCAATCTGTTCAACCCACATTTCGTATCCGTTTGCCGACAAAAATTCGCAGAACGACAGCGGATACATAAACATCGAATCAATACGTCCAACGCCAAACGAAGGTATTTCTTCGAGTGCAAATTCCAACAGCGAACCTGCTACGACAACATGTAATTCGGGATATTGCTCATAAAAATAGCGCAATGCGGCAATAGCGTCAACACACGACTGTACTTCATCAAGAAACAGTAAGGTCGTGCCTGCCACTATCGGTTTGTTGAACAGCAACGACAATTCACTACAAATCGCTTTCGGGTCGGAACGTGCGGCAAAAACCTTCTTCGCAACAGCATGGTCTTTATTCTCGAAGTTGATTTCAACATAATGCTTAAAATTTTTGCTCAATTGTCTAATGGCAGAAGTTTTGCCGACTTGTCTTGCTCCCCGCAACATCAACGGTTTGCGGCGGCTATCGCTGTTCCATTGTAGCAAAGCGTTATCAATGTTTCGTTTAAAATAATCCATAGTCTGATTTTCCTAAAAAGTACGGGGCAAAGATAATGTTTTTTTCTGAAAAAACACACCCGAATATCATCCTGTTCCCGTAAAAATACTAATCGAATATCATCCTGTAAAGCGGAGATTCTCTCACGTCGTCATAACAGGATGTGTAACCGCAATGACGAGGAAGGACAGGGCCGACTCACATGGTGAGCTTTAATTTCACAGGGCTTTGGAGGACGGCCCATGTTGTCGCCTTTTTATCTCAAGGATAGAATAAAATTAGATGCGTCAGCACTGAGCAAACAATAATCAAAACGATGATTTATTTTTTCAACACAAGGCGATTGTTAATACAACCGGGAAGTTCCTGTTCATAATGGGTAACCATAATCAACGTTTTATTTTCACGACGACCGAACGCTTCTATGATCGAACGTACCAATAAACGATTTGC
>JAIRLC010000058.1 GCA_031259645.1 Prevotellaceae bacterium
GCCAACGGCATTGGTAATGTTGGTCATCACAATGCCAAGTATGGCGCGCTGTACAGCGCCGTGCTGCACGATGTCTTCCACCACTTTTTGCACAATGGCGGTGGGCACGGCAAACGAATAGCCCGAGAACGAGCCTGTAGGCGAGGCAATGGCTGTATTAATCCCCACCAGCTCGCCGCGTGTGTTCACCAACGCGCCGCCGCTATTGCCGGGATTTACCGCCGCATCGGTCTGGATAAACGACTCAATTCTATAGCGACCGTCGGGCGACATCATTTGGCGGCCTTTGGCGCTCACAATGCCCGCCGTTATCGTAGAATTTAGGTTATACGGGTTCCCAATCGCCAATACCCATTCGCCCAAGCGCAACGAATCGGAATTGCCGAAAGGAAGAAACGGCAAATTGCCGGCGTCCACTTTCAGCACCGCCACGTCGGTGGCGGGGTCGGCGCCGACCACTCGCGCCGGCAGCGTACGCTTGTCATACAGCGTTATCTGGACTTCGTTGGCGTCTTTAATCACGTGGTTGTTGGTTACGATATAACCGTCGGTGGTCAGGATTACGCCGGAGCCGGAGCCCGCCTGCATGCCTTCATACCGGCGTATGGGATACCCGAAGAAATATTCCATGACTGTGTTGCGTTTAAATACGGACACGTGCACTACGGCTTCCACCGAATGTTCGGCGGCATACGTAAAGTCGGGCCATGCCGATTGGTTGATGACCATTTCCCGGTTACCCTGCATTGGAAATTCACGTTCTCTCTCCGGCATTTTTTGCTTCTCCTGCGCCATGGCATACCGCGCACACCAACCACCGGAAATGCCACCCACAACGATGGCCAACAAACTAAAAAACACGATACGTTTCATACTATTTATTATATGGTTTATTATTAGAATATTCTTTTTCACAAAAGTTTAATTTACTTTCCGGCTTGCATGAAAAAAGCCGGAGTTACCCCCCGGCTTCGTATCTTCTCATCATTTTATTTCATTGATTATTCATCTTTTTCCTGCGCTTCATATTCTTTCAGCAGTTTTTCCTGCACGTCGGCCGGCACCTGCTGATATTCGGCAAATGTCATGGTGAACGTAGCGCGTCCCGACGAAAGCGAACTTAAAGTGGTAGCATATTTGTTCATTTCGGCAAGCGGCACACGGGCTTTAAGCACTTCAAAACCTTTTTCGCTGTTCATGCCTTCAATCACCGCGCGGCGGTTTTGCAGGTCGCTCATCACATCGCCCATGGCGTCGGCGGGCACCAGCACTTCCACATTGTAAATCGGCTCCATGATTTTCGGCGCAGCTTTTTTGAAGGCGTCCTTAAACGCATTGCGCCCCGCCAGTTTGAACGAAATTTCATTGGAATCAACAGGGTGCATCTTGCCGTCATACACAAACACTTTGATGTCGCGGGCATACGAGCCGGTAAGCGGCCCCTCTTCCATTTTTTCCATAATCCCTTTCAGGATAGCAGGCATGAAACGCGCGTCGATAGCGCCGCCCACGATACAATTGTAATAAATCAACTTTCCGCCCCAGTCGAGGTCAAACTCTTCCTTTCCTTTCAAGTTCAACACCTTTTCCTGCCCTTCGATTTTAAACCGGTTATTTTCGGGAGCCCCCTCTATGTAAGGCTCAATGAGCAGGTGCACTTCACCGAATTGTCCGGCGCCGCCCGATTGTTTTTTGTGACGATAGTCGGCTGCGGCCACCTTGGTGATGGTTTCGCGGTAGGGAATACGCGGCGACAGTAAATCTACCTCAATTTTATGCACATTGTTCAGTTGCCATTTCAGGATGTTGATGTGGTGCTCGCCCTGTCCGCTCACAATAATTTGTTTGAGTTCCTTTGAATATTCCACCAAAACGGTTGGGTCTTCGGCATGGGCGCGGTTGAGCACTTCGCCAAGTTTCTCATCGTCTTTTTCCACTTTGGCTTTAATGGCCGTGCGGTATTTTGCGGGCGGGAACTTGATGGTGTGAAACTGCCATTCTTTTCCGCCGCCATTGAGCGTTTGATTGGTTTTGGTATTTTTCAGTTTCACCGTACAACCTATGTCGCCGGCCTCCATTTCGGTTACTTTTTCGCGTTTTTTCCCGGCCACAGCATAAATAGCCGTAAGGCGTTCTTTGGTGCCATTAGCGGCATTTACCAAATCCATGCCTTCCGTGATTTTTCCCGACATCACCCTGAAATACGATACTTCGCCCAAGTGCTGTTCCACTGCCGTTTTGAAAATGAAAATAGAAGGCACACCGGCCGCATCGGTAGGCACGATTTCATCATTTACCGTTTTATAATCACACGCTTTTTCGGGCGACGGCGCCACATTGATAATAAATTCCATGAGGCGTTTCACCCCAATATCTTTCTTTCCCGACACACAGAACACCGGCATCACCTGGCGATGGACAAGGCCTGCACGCAAACCCGCCCGTATTTCATCTTCCGTCAGCACGCCTTTGTCGAAGAATAATTCCATCAACTTTTCATCATGTTCGGCCGCCACTTCTATCAGTGTTTTGTGCAATTCGTTGGCGCGTTCCTGCTCCTCGGCGGGGATGGGCAAGTCTTCGCGCGTACCGTTATCGTCCTTGAAGCGGTACATTTTCATGGTAAGCACATCAATAAAAGCGTTGAACGACACGCCCGGATTCACCGGATATTGCACCAACACCATTTTGTTGCCAAACGTTTGTTTCAGGCTCTCAATAGTGTCGTCCCAGTTTGCTTTTTCGGCGTCGAGCTGGTTTACGGCCAAAATCACAGGTTTGCTGTGGCGTTCGGCATACCGGGCAAAGATGTCGGTGCCCACTTCCACCCCTTGTTGTGCGTTGATTACCATCAATCCCGTATCGGCCACTTTGAATGCCGAGATCACGCCGCCCACGAAGTCGTCGGAGCCCGGAGTGTCGATAATATTCAACTTGCGGTCCATAAATTCCGTGTACAACAATGTGGAATAGATGGAGCGCTGGTACAATTGCTCTATCTCCGAGTTGTCGCTCACTGTTGTTTTTGCTTCGACCGTCCCCCGACGGTCAACGACTTTTCCCTCGAATAACATGGCTTCGGCCAGTGTAGTCTTGCCCGAACGTGTCCCGCCCAGCAAAACCACATTACGGATGTGATCGGTTGTATAGTTTCTCATACTTTAAAAATTTGACTTTCAAAGTTAAGACTTTTTTTTGAAGTTCCAAATAATAGTGGCCTAAAAACAAAAACCCGCCTTCAATAAGACAGGTTTTCAATTTATTAGTAGCGGGAGTAGGACTCGAACCTACGACCTCCGGGTTATGAGCCCGACGAGCTACCAACTGCTCTATCCCGCGGTATTATTTTGCAAAGGTAATAATTTTAAATTGATTCCACAAAATTAAAAAGTAAAAGGACTCTATCTCCACCAGATAAAGCCCTTTTACACAAAGTTATATTATGTCTAAATATTATCTTTACATTTAGCAAATTCAATATCTTTAGCAGCGCGTTGCTTCAACGCCGGTGTTTTTGCATAGGCATTTTTCAACGAAGCGCCCACTTTGCTGCAATCGCCTTTGCGGGCTGCGATCACTGCCTTCAAGTATTCCCCCGGGCCGTCGCTGAAGTTGGCAAGAATGGTAGAGGCTTTGTCCACATTGCCTGTCAAGACATTCGCCAAGGCTTCATTAAATGAGTTGGTGCCGTTGAAACGGCTCAAGGCGTCGGTATAATTTCCGTTGAGTACGGCCGTAATTCCCAAATTATAGCGGGCTTCCGCATTGCTCGCTTCCGTAAACGCTTTGATGGCGTCAGCCGTACGGCCTTCATGCAATGCAATCACGCCTACATTATTTTTCACTACGGCGTCGTTTTGGTTGCTGGCTTTTGACAATGCAGTCTTGGCGGCGCTGACATTATTCGTCAACAAATGTACATAAGCCAAGTTGTTGTAGGCCCTGTAATCATTAAACTTTTCAGCGGCTTTGGTATAAAGGCTAACCTTGGTGCTATTGTCGGCAACCAAAGTGGCGGCATACAACAAGCCTTCCACATCAAGCCCTTCCACGTTGCCGGCATTCACAAATTCAATCAGTTCACTGTCGGTGTAGTTGTTCCAGTCCACTTGCGCTACCAAGCGCGAACGGCGCAATTCGGGCAATATTTTATCTTTCAGAATGGTATATACGTTCGACATGTTTTTAATTTCACGTTCACGCACTACAGCGTCGCTATACATAGAAAGCACGCGCAAAATCAGGTCTTTGTCCTTCAAATCAGACGCAGCCACTAAACTGCGGAAACCTTCCCAGTCTTCACCGATACTGCTTAAATTCACCGGAGTTTTGGCTTTCACTTTCTTAGTAAGGCTATTGATGGCACTCTGAGCGGTCTTACCACGATTGGCCGACAGGGGTGTATTCACTTTTTCAGGCCCTTCGGGCGAAGCAGCCGATGTAATAGTCAAACCCTTGGCTTCTTTTCTCGGATCGGTATCAACGGCTGCGAGGAAATCGCGCAATTCTTTCACTTCCTGTTTCGACAGTTCGGCCGAGCGAACCGTAGCGCTGTTCACCAGATATTTGATTTGCGCTTCTTTGGTTTGTGTAATTACCTTTTGATACCGGTGCGGCGCTAATGAAGGAAGACCTCCCGCATTCACCAATTTGTAGGTAAT
>JAIRLC010000063.1 GCA_031259645.1 Prevotellaceae bacterium
GCAAAAACATTTTGTCATTCAAAAACATTTTGTTACCTTTGCCGACTAAATAAAAGGAGGTGGTTGCATTATGATTATAGTACCCGTTAAAGAAGGCGAGAATATTGAACGCGCGTTGAAAAAATTCAAGCGGAAGTTTGAAAAAACCGGCGTAATACGCGAATTGCGTAGCCGTAAGACTTTCGTAAAGAAATCCACACTGCGCCGTGAAGAAATCAAAAAGGCTGTCTATCGCCAACACCTGCAACTGGAAGAAGAAAACGGCTAACACAACGGCGATGCAACAAATCGCAGTTGCCTATTAATAATGTGCCAAAAAAAGACTATATTTGTTTTTTGTTGGCGCTTTTTTTATGCTCGAAGCCTTTAGTAAATATCTCAAATCCGAAAAACACTACTCGCCGCACACGGTAACGTTGTATATGGATTGTGTGCAAAAGCTCCTTGCCTACGCCGGTCTGCAAGAAACCAGCGCCGGAACAGATATAACGGCAACCGACGTCCGCTCGTGGGTGGCCAGCATGTTGAAAGACAAACTGAGCGCCCGCACCGCCAATTTAAAACTCACCGCATTGAATTGTTATTTTAAGTTCCTGCTCCGCGAAGGCGCTGTGAGCAGCAACCCGCTGCAAAAGGTGGCCCGGCCAAAAATGAGCAAACGGCTACCCGCTTTTTTTGAGGCCAACTCCTTAAATAATATGCTCAACAACACCAATCCGGACAACACATACGCCACACAGCGCAATATGATGGTTGTGGAGCTGCTTTATGTTTCGGGAATGAGGCGCGCCGAACTAATCGGACTGAAAACCCATCATACGTTTTTCAAAGAGAACATTATCCGTGTACGGGGAAAAGGCGATAAAGAGCGTGAAATCCCGCTTCTGCCGTCTATTATGGAAAGATTAAAAAATTATGTATCTTTGCTACAGGAAACATTTCCCGGTTCGGAATATTTATTTGTAACCGACAAAGGAAAAAAATTATACCCTTCGGCCGTGAATAATATTGTACAAAGCGTATTATCTAAAGAAGGTTTCAGCGGGAAGAAAAGCCCGCACATGTTGCGCCATTCGTTTGCCACACATTTGCTGAACAACGGCGCCGACCTCAACAGCATTAAAGAAGTGCTGGGACACCGGAGCCTGGCCGCCACACAGGTATATACGCATAATTCGTTCGAAAAATTAAAAAAAGTATATCAGAAAGCACATCCGAGAAAATAAAGTAATAACATTTAAATATTGAGTGGTATGGAAATTCGTATTCAATCGGTAAAATTTGATGCTGATGTAAAACTGACCGATTACATCAACAGGAAAGTAGCAAAGTTAGACCGCTTTTTTGATGGAATCATCGCAGCGGAAGTATCATTAAGCCTAACCTCCGACCATGAAAATAAGAAAGTGGCCATCCGGCTCGAAGTACCGGGATATGATGTGATGGCAGAACGTCATGCCAAGAAATTTGAAACTGCGGTAGTGGCATGCGTGGATGTATTAAAAACGCAACTTAAGAAAACAAAGGAAAAGATGCGCGGCCAGTAATTACTGTCCGAACATCCGGCGCATTCGTTCAAAGAAATTTTTATCGCTACGGTCGGGAGCCGGTTGAAAGTTCTTGGCCGTGGCTAATTTCTCCAATATTTTTTGTTCCTCCCTATCCAATTTTTTAGGGATCCATACGTTAATGTGCACGAGCAGGTCACCTGTGCCGTAACCGTTAAGTTCGGGCAAGCCCTTATTCCGTAAGCGAAGCACACGCCCCGGTTGTGTGCCGGGCTCAATTTTTATTTTCACTTTTCCATCTACTGTGGGAATTTCGGCCATCATGCCCAATGCCGCATCGCTCACACTGATGAACAGGGAATACACCAGGTCATTTCCGTCGCGTTGCAATTCGGGATGTTCTTCTTCTTCAATAACCACCAGCAAATCGCCGTTAATGCCGCCATTACGCGCGGCATTCCCTTTTCCCGCAATGGAAAGCTGCATACCCTCACTTACGCCGGCAGATATTTTAAACGATATTTCTTCCTGTTTCGGCAGGATACCCGCGCCATGGCAAACCACGCAAGGCGTTTGTATGGACTTGCCTTCTCCCCCGCATGCCGTGCAGGGAGAGGTGGTTTGCATGTGGCCAATCACAGTTCTCACCACGTGGGTTACCATACCAGAGCCCTTGCAGGTTGCGCAGGTGGTAAACGCCGTGCCGTCCTTGGCGCCTGTGCCTTTACAGGCCGTACAGGACACCTGTTTATTGATTTTAATTTTTTTCTCCACCCCATGCGCGATTTCCTTAAGGTCGAGTTTCACCCTGATGCGTATGTCCGACCCGCGCGACACAGCGCGGCGTGTGCGCCCGCCTCTGCCACTGCTGAAAGCGCCGGAGAAACCGCCATAGCCCATGTTTTCGAAAATATCGCCGAACTGTGAAAATATATCATCCATTGAAAACCCGCCGGCATGGCCGCCGCCGGCAGCGCCACTCACTCCCGCATGGCCAAACTGGTCGTAGCGCGAACGCTTGTCGGGATTGCTCAGGATGTCATACGCTTCGGCCGCTTCTTTGAAGTGCTCTTCGGCTGCCTTGTCGCCCGGATTTTTGTCAGGGTGATACTGAAGCGCTTTCTTCCGGTATGCCTTTTTAATTTCTTCGGCGGTAGCGGTACGTCCTACTTCCAAGACTTCATAGTAATCTCTTTTGGCCATAATTTATTCTCCCACCACTACTTTTGCATAGCGGATAATCTTTCCGTTCAGCGAATAACCGTGCTGCACCACGTCTATAACCTTACCTTTTTGGTCTTCCGACGCCGCCGGAAACTTCGTCACAGCGTCGTGTTCGTCGGTATTCAGGTCTTTCCCCACCGCATCTATTCGCTTCAGCCCTTTCGACTCCAAATATTTCGACAGCTTGGTGTAAATTAAATCCACGCCTTCCCGTACCGCCGTGATGTCGTCGGTTTCATTCATCGCGTTCACGGCACGTTCGAAATCATCAAGCACCGGCAAAAGACCTTTCATCAGGTCTTCACCGGCCACCACAAGAAATTCCAAGCGCTCCCGCGCCGTACGTTTCCGGTAATTATCAAATTCGGCCACAAGGCGGAGATACTTGTTCTCGAGGTCTGCCATTTTTTCCTCCGGCGACTGTTCGGGTGTCACATCCCCAGCATTTTCACCGACATTTGCATCCTCCACAAGGCCTTCTTTTTCGCTGTTAAGCTCTTGATTTTCTCGCTCTTTTTTTAAATCTTCAGACACGCTCATACATCATTCATTTTTTCATCCTTAGGTTAAGAACAAAAATCCTGCCAATGCTTTTTTATGACAGAATGGCAGTCGCCATAGCCAAAGCCAAGGCATCACATGCGGCGTAGTGGTCTGCAGCAAGCGCTCCGGACACTTCAACGGGACCGGCCGGGCAAGTAAATTCGGAAGCATCCACAAAGGCCTTGATATTTTTCACGCCTCCCCCATTCCAACTGCAAGAGCCGAAAACGCCCACATATTTATTTTTGGGACCAATGTGCGACAAGGCCTCACACAACTGTTCCATCATGGGATGCGCGTTGCCGTTGTAGGCGCAACTTCCCAGCAGCAGTCCCGAATAATTCCATATTTCACTCACAAGAAAAGAAAGATGCGTTTTGGA
>JAIRLC010000036.1 GCA_031259645.1 Prevotellaceae bacterium
GCTCATGGCCGGCGTGCGAGTGAAAACGAGGTGAAAAACACTAATAAATTTCGTTGACATACGGATTGTTCCGCCTTTCCTCACCGATGGTAGAAGGCAGGCCGTGCCCGGGATACACGGTGGTGTCGTCGGGCAGCGCCATGAGTTTCTTGGACAGGCTTTCCATGATTTCATCGAAATCGCCGCCCGGAAGATCCACGCGGCCAATGTTTCCCTGAAATAGCGTGTCGCCCGTCAGCACAAATTTGTCGGCTGCCGCATAGAAACACACGCCGCCTTTGCTGTGTCCCGGCGTATGCAGCACTTGCAGTTGCGAATGTCCGAAACAAAAAGGCTTGTCTTCCGTTAAAAACCCCGCCGCTGCCGGCGGTTGCTCTATGTGGTAGCCAAACATGTTGCCGTATTCGTTCGTTTTTTCAAGCAGGGCGCGGTCGCCGGCGTGGATGTAGCTTTTTATGCCGTACACCCGCGCCAAAAAAGCATTAGCCAGCACGTGGTCAAAATGCCCATGCGTGTTCAGTATGGCTTCCGGTTTCAATGTGTGACCGTCTATAAATTTCTGCAACCGGTGGCGCTCGCTTTCGCTTTCGGCGCCGGGATCAACCACCACGCAGGCGTTTGTTTCGTCCCACAACACATACGTACATTCCCGCAATTCGTTAAAATAAAAAGTTTTTACCTGTATCATATTTCATTTCATTGTGCCTTCGAGCATCGGCACAAAGTTATAAGTGCCGTGTGTGGTGACTTGGTAATCGTTTTCTGTTAACCGGTCTACCACCGTCATGGTTTGCGAGTCCTCGCCCACAGGAATGACCATTCGTCCGCCAACGGCTAATTGTGTTTTCAGTTGTTGCGGAATGTCCGGCGAGCCGCAGGTTACGATAATTTTATGGAACGGCGCCAGTACAGGCTTTCCCGCATAGCCATCGCCGTAGAACAGCGATACCTGATATTGCAGCGCCGGCAATATCCGTTGGGCGTGTTCATACAGTTCGCGTTGCCGCTCAATGGAATATACCCTGGCGCCCAACTCGGCCAGCACGGCGGTCTGATACCCGCATCCCGTGCCGATTTCCAGCACTTTCTCGCGTTTTTTTATGTCGAGCAGGTGGGTTTGCATGGCCACGGTGAAAGGCCGCGAGATGGTTTGATTGGCCGCAATAGCCAGCGGTTTATCCAAATAGGCCAGATGTTGCATTCCTTTATCAACAAATAAATGACGTGGAATTTTGTTCATGGCTTCCAATATCCGTTCATCAAAACCAAATGCGGCGCGCAGTTGTTCCGTCATGCGCCGTCGTTGTCCCTTATGCCGAAAATCCTCTCCTCCCATGGCCTGCAAAGATACATGAAAAAAATCATATAACCACTAATCACTAACCGTTAATTAATTCCGGAATACCTGGTAATAATACAGGTCGAAGGTGCCGTTGTGGTACATTTTTATCATGTCTTCTATGGGTTTATCTTCGCCGTATTTGTCGTAAGGCTTTTTCAGGTCGGCGCCGAAAAGTTTCGCTATGCCTTGCCAGAAGAAGGCCACAAAGCTTCCGCGAAGGTCTTTGATGAGGTAATACGACGTTTGGCCTATTTCCCGGTCGATAAGCCGCAGCAACAGCCGCCCCTGCGAGTAGGTGAGTTTTTTCAGCGGTGCGGAAAATTCTTTGAACAGCTCCTTTTCTTTTTGTTTGAGGTATGCTTTCCGCTGTTTTTCCGTGGGGATGAGCGCTACTGCGGAATCCATTTCCTGTAAGCGTTGCTTGGCAACCAAGGCATAGGGATATGCTTTCTTGAAATTGTACACCAGTCGCTGGTATTCGCGTGCCTTTTTTTCGGTTTTGAACGTGGGGCGCGGGAAAACAACAATTTCGCGCAGTTGCATTTGATATGTGGTATCGCCCTGTTCTATTTTGTAGCCCAACACATGGGGCTGCTGGGCTGCGCTTCCCAAAGAAAGAAGGCAACAGAACAGTAGAAATACGCTATATTTTACACAGCTACGCAAAACAGTTATGAATGAACAGTTAAACAATGAATTATGAAATCTTTGAATTATGAAATATTGAAACAACAAGAACTCTTACCGGCCTTGCGCACCCAGCATGGTCAGGTAGAAATCGAGCTGCTGTTTGACCTGCGTGGAGAGCTCTTCGTTGTATGGCGTCAGCACGGTGCCCATTTGCTGCATGTAGGCCAAATTCATCTCAAGGTCGTAGGTCGCATTGCGCAATTTTGAGAAAAAAGCCAGGTTCTTCCCTGTGAGCGCCACAAATTCTTCGGCCAAGGCGTCGGCCTTGGCGGTTTCGCCTAACCGGTAATACAGTTGGATGATGTTCATAATCTCCACGTCGTTTTGGCCGGCCGAGATATTGAGCGGGAAATTGTAGGCCGGCATGCGCACCATGGCGCTGTCGAGCACGGCCACCGCTTCCTCGTCCCGGCCTTTATTCATCAAATCCTCGGCGAGGCGTGCGTGCATGCCGCGTACGTTAAGCGCCAGCGTCAGGGTAAAGGAGTTGTTGTAATCCACAAAAATCCCTTTTTTGTTCATGTTGCCCCAGCGATATACGTTCATCATCTTGTTGTAGAACTCGTCGGTATTGATGGCCACGCTTTGTTTCTTGGGAGCCTCCCGCAGGGGCACCAGCTTGTAGGTGAAGCCGAGATATTGACAGTAATTGCGGAGGTCGAGCGACATATCGCCGCCCATGGATACGAAATGCACCGGGCGTTCCCAATTGTTGTGTGCCAGCAGGTCGAGAACCATCATGTCGGGCTTGCGGATGTCGTTCTTGGTTATGCGAACAATCATCGTGTCTAACAGTTTGCTGGTATCGAGGCTTGACGACACCCATCCCGGCTGTACCGTTTCTTCGATTTTCCAATTTTTAAGGATATTTTCCTTGTTTACCGGCACGGCAATGTTGCGCGCAGGGATGTACGACACCCGGTCGCCGCCTTGGGTACGTGCGTGGTAACGCGGATTGGAAATAAACTCCATGATGGTGCTGACGGGCACGGCTCCGCGCAATTGCTCGCTGACTTGTAGAAAATCATTCACCCCCTGGATATAATTTTCGCGCGACAGCTTGAAGGGCACCGGCGCCGACTCATACATGCGGCACTTCATTTGGTCGATATACCAGTCGGTGCCAAGCAGGCTGAGGTTCACCACCCGCACATCGGTGCGCACGCCCTCCACTTCCTGAAGGTACCAGATGGGGAACGTATCGTTATCGCCGTTGGTAAAGAGGATGGCGTTCTCGTCGCACGAATTGAGGTAATTGTAGGCCACGTCGCGTGCCGAATAGCGGTGGCTGCGGTCGTGGTCGTCCCAGTTTTCGGCCGCCATTTGCAGCGGAATGAGGAGGCACAAGGCCCCGGAAATACCTGCGGAAATGGCGGCAGGCGTCTTCAGTTTCTTCTGAATAAAATCATACAGCGCATACACGCCCAGCCCAATCCAGATGGTAAATGCATAGAACGAGCCGGC
>JAIRLC010000039.1 GCA_031259645.1 Prevotellaceae bacterium
GGTGCCGGTTCAATCAGTTGAAAAAGTTGGTGGTGGGTAACAATGAAAAACTGACGGCATTGAATTGTTGCCACAATCAGCTTTCTGCGGCCGCATTAAATGCGCTGTTTAAGAGCTTGCCGCACAAAATGCCCGACGATAATGCCTTTATTTCTATTACCCATAATCCGGGAGAACATTTTTGCGATAAGTCTATTGCGATAAATAAAGGCTGGCGGTTTATCTGAGTTAAAACCCAAACGCTTCCCGCTTCGGAAGCAGGCCGGGGAAGCCGCCGGTATGAATAAAGAGGATGTTTTTGCCGGTAACGAAACGGCCTTTCTTTATCTCGTGATACAAGCCGTAGAGCGCTTTCCCTGTATATACGGGATCAAAAATAATACCGTCTGTACGGGCTGTTTTGGCAATAAAATCGAGCTCTTCTTTCCGGCTTAGCGCATAACCTGACCCTACGTATCCGTCCACAATGTCAATGTCCTCTTTGGTGAATGCCAACTGCCCGCCGCCTAATTGCAACGCTTCATGTATTTCGCCGGCGATACGTTCACGGAAAAATTCGGCAGTGTTGCATACATTAAATCCTGCGATTCTTTTTCCGGCATTTAATTCTTTATTTGCAATATATAATCCGCCGTATGTGCCGCCCGACCCCACTGGAACCACAATCGTGTCGAAGGTTACTCCCATCTCCTTTTCCTGTCCGGTGATTTCATACAGGCATTGGTAATACCCGAAGCAACCCAACCCGTTTGACGCCCCTTCGGGGATGACATAAGCCTTGCGGCCTTTCGCGGCCAGTTCCTTTCGCACGTCCTCCATAATTTCATCACGATGACCGGCATAATCCTGCTCACTGATAAACCGGAATGTGGCGCCCAGCAACTTATTCATTAAATAATTGCCGTCGGGGCAGGGTGGCGGACTGTCCGTTTTCAGCACCAGCATCGCCGAGAGCCCCAACCGTACGGCTGCTGCGGTAACGGCGCGGGCGTGATTCGACTGTATTCCGCCACAGGTGATTAAGGTGTCACAACCTTGCGCCAACGCATCAGGAAGCACAAACTCAAGTTTCCGCACTTTATTTCCTGCGAGTTCGCTTCCTGTTTCGTCATCGCGTTTTACATATATATGCACACCCAGTTCTGTGGACAGGTTTTGCATGTTGTCAATCCGTGTAGGCAGGTTAGCTAAGTGTAGTCGTGCAGGTATTTTCATCATATAAATTATGCCTTTTAATGTAAGTATAAATATTTTCAGGCACGAAATCTCGTATGTCTTTGCCTTGTTTTACCGCTTCCCTGACGAGGGTAGAGGATAGCTGAACTTCCGTTGCCGGAATTAGTTTCACGCGTGGGAAACGAAGCGCTGTGTGGATGTCATGACCGTCGCGGGGATAAATCATGATGTTAAATTCGTCCACAATGCGCCGGTAGTCTTTCCAATATGTCAGGTTTGCCCAATTGTCGGCGCCTATAATCAGCGTAAAAGCGTGCTGCGGATAACGTTCCTGTAGTGTGGTTAAGGTGTTGATGGTGTAGGAAGGCTGCGGTAGTGAACATTCAATATCGCATATATGGAATTTTGGATAATGCTCAATAACCAATTGTACCATAGCTATCCGGGTGGCCACCGGACTTAACGCCCGTTTTTCTTTCAGCGGGTTGTGCGGGGTAACGGTGAACCATACTTCATCGAACGCTGCATGTTCACAAAGATAATTGGCCACCGTCAAATGTCCGTTATGCGGTGGGTCAAATGAACCCGAAAAAATGGCAACCTTCATATATTTATCAAAATCCGAAATCATCAACTTCGACTTGTTCCTGCACATCTTCTTCCACAGGCCTTGCTTGTTGATGTTCGGTATTCGCGATTACTTGTATGGCTTTGTCGGGGCGTGCGGGGCAAATATATTCGCATCCGCCGCAGCCTATGCACAAAGAGGTATCTAATTGCGGAATGAGCAACCCGTCGCGGAAGGGCACCATGCGTATGGCTTTTACGGGGCAGTGCTCGTCGCAGGCGCCGCAGTCGGTTTCTTCACGAACCACAATGCACCGGTCGAGGATGAAGTTTGCTTTTCCTATCTGGGTTAATATTTTTTCTTCTTTGCTCAGCGGAATAATAGCGCCATTGGGGCAAATCGTAGAGCATGTATTGCACGCGTAGTTGCAAAATGATTTGTTGTAGTCGAGCACAGGCATCATAAATCCGTCGAGGCCATATTCGGATACGGCAGGCCGCAACACGTGCGACGGGCAGCCGGCTACACAGGCGTGGCAGGCGGTGCAGTGTCGTTTGAAATGGTCGAGCCCGCGCGAGCCCGGTGGCGTGATGGCTTTGGTGTGCGTGGATGATGCGCGCCATGCCGGTGTGAAGGCGCGTACGGCGCCGGCTGCAGCTATTCCGCCTATGGTGCCCAGAAACAGGCGCCGCCCACCGGCCTCCCCCTTCCCAAGTAGGGGGTATTTGCTCCCTCCCCTTTGGGGAGGGTTGGGGAGGGGCTGGTATGCAAATTGATAGCGGATGCTTTGTTGCGTGCGGCATGCCGACGTACAGTTATGGCACTGCACGCATCGTGTATGGTCAATTTCCTGCTTTTTTATGTCGATGCATTGTCCTTTGCACGCTTTCACACAAGCCATACAGCGCGCACAGGTATCGGAGTTCAATGCAAGACGGAACAGTGAATATTTTGAAAGCACTCCGAGCAATGAGCCCACAGGACAAATGCTGTTGCAGTACAGGCGGCCACGCAGGGCGCTGAGGGTTGTTACAACGATGAAGACGGCTGCTGCAAACAGGCAAGCGCTCATTGTAAATATTTTGTAATCCTGAAAAGGAATAGCGGAAAAGGTATTCGACAAGGCGTTGCCGCTCCAAATCACTGCCGGCCTGAGCAAGTTAGCGGCCATGCGTCCGAAATTACTGTAAGGATCCAATTTCAAGAGCAGGGTGCTACTCCCCAGTACAAACCCCACGGCCACAACGCCGAGTAGGAGATAGCGCACCAAATGATGCGGTTTACTGTATTTTAGTTTTCTTTTCTTTTTATTCTTGAACCAATTGGCTATGCGGCGCACAATGTCCTGGTACGTTCCCAAAGGGCACAGGGTGGAGCAGTAAACCCGTCCGAACAGCAGCGTCAGCAGCACAAGAAGCAGGATGATTGTTACACTTCCGGTGACGGCGCTCAGCAAGGCCGGTACAAACTGCCATTTCAACAGTCCGTCGCTCCACTGGCCGGTGAGGTGATAGGTATCAACAAAACAAACCAGAAGAAGCAAAAAGAACACCAAAGATAAAACAACCCTGAATTTTTTCAAGAATCTGTACGCCATTTTTAGAGTTTAATGCGTTGTACTTTGAGCGTGTCAATATCGGTAGTGCCGATCTTCATATCGTGGCCGATGGTGATGTGTCCCACACTCGCCAAAGGCATTTTCTTGAATTGATTGAAGAACGATACGGCAGCCGTATCTATGGCCACAATGTCGGTGGACATGAAAAGGGCTTTGGGTGTTTGCACATCAGACAAACTGCGCCCTTTCGGGCCGTTTTGGGTCATGATGCGATACGCATCTACAATATTTAAGGCGGGTTTCTTTCTGATCAGGGCACTGTCGGCAATACATTGCTGGAGGTCATTGGCATGCATAAAGCGGCGATCCCACACAATTCCCATGTTATTTTTCATG
The DNA here is from genome assembly GCA_031259645.1 of Prevotellaceae bacterium. Lineage (GTDB taxonomy): Bacteria > Bacteroidota > Bacteroidia > Bacteroidales > UBA932 > JAIRLC01. Next base: position 3,699 of record JAIRLC010000039.1, read on the forward strand.
GCAATCGACATCTTGGCGCCGCCATGGTTTTTCAAAATGGGCACATTGATCCACACATCGGCGTTGAGGATAGCTTCGTGTACCTTTGTGCTGGTAAGGCGTTTCGCGCCGGGGAGAGTTATTTCGCGGTAATATTTTTCCTCATGTGCAAAGGCCATTTTTCCTCCTGCTTCCTTTACGGCGTCTTCAATGCCGCTATTTTTGTAACACGCTTTCCAATCGTCGCACGTGTGGTCAAAGACCACCACCTCGCTGGCGCCCGCCTTGAGGCAGTCTTTAATGATAGCCGCGACAAGGGCAGGGTTGGTATTGGCGGCGTATTCCGGGGTTTTGTCCCATCCGATATTCGGTTTCACCACTACACGCTGTCCTTTTTTCACAAAAGAAGAAATGCCGCCAAACGATTCGATCGCTTTGGCATACATTGCTGCGGGCTCACCGCCCATAACCGCCACCAAATCATAGGGCGCCGCTGCTGCCACAGGCTTTGCCGATAGCACATAAGGCTTGAATGTCAGCGTGCCGGCTATTCCGCCGAACAAGGCTGTCTTTAAAAAATTCCGCCGTTTCATAAGTGTTTACTGAGGTAGTTAGACTACATTACAATATGCAAACTTACTATTATTTTCAATAAGTCACAAATTTATTTTATCTTTGCCGGTTCTTTTATGAATTTATGCAAAAAATTAGAAATATTGCTATTATTGCCCACGTTGACCACGGAAAAACAACCTTGGTGGACCGGATGATTTTACAGGGGAAGGTGTTTCGCGATTCGGAGAAGCCGGGCGAACTGATTCTCGACAACAACGATCTGGAGCGCGAACGCGGCATTACCATCCTCGCCAAGAATGTGTCGGTGATCTATAAGGGTTATAAAATTAACATTATCGACACGCCGGGGCACGCCGATTTCGGAGGAGAGGTGGAGCGTGTGCTGAATATGGCCGATGGCGTGCTGCTGCTGGTCGATGCATTTGAAGGCACCATGCCGCAAACCCGCTTTGTGCTGCAAAAGGCGCTGGCATTAAATAAAAAACCGGTGGTGGTCATCAATAAAGTGGACAAGCCCAACAGCCGTCCCGATGAAGTGAACGAGCAAGTGTTTGATTTGATGTTTAGCTTGCAGGCCAGCGAGGAGCAACTCGACTTTAAGACCATCTACGGCAGCGCCAAGCAAGGCTGGATGTCGCTTGATTGGCGTCATCCCACTACGGATATTACGCCGTTGTTGGATTTGATATTGGATGAAGTGCCTGCTCCCCTTAGGGTGGAGGGCACGCCGCAAATGCTTATCACTTCATTAGAATATTCGCCTTATGTTGGACGGGTGGCTATTGGCCGCATCACGCGGGGAGCGCTACGGGCGGGCATGAACGTGTCGCTGGTGAAACGCGACGGCGCCATGACCAAAACGAGAATCAAGGAGTTGATGACTTTCGAAGGTATGGAAAAAACGAAGCGCGACGAGGTGGAATGTGGCGACATCTGCGCCTTAGTGGGGATTGAAGATTTTGAAATAGGCGATACGATAGCTGATTTTGAAAATCCCGAAGCCCTTCCCCCCATTGCCGTTGACGAGCCTACCATGAGCATGCTGTTCACCATTAACGACTCGCCGTTTTATGGCCGCGATGGTAAATATGTTACTTCACGCCACCTGAAAGACCGCTTGTACCACGAGTTGGAGAAAAACCTGGCACTGCGCTTGAAAGACGGCCCTACGGCCGACTCCTTCTTTGTATATGGACGCGGCGTGTTGCATCTGAGTGTGCTGATTGAAACCATGCGGCGCGAGGGCTATGAATTGCAGGTGGGACAACCCAAGGTGATCGACAAAAACATCAACGGCATACGTTGCGAGCCGGTGGAACACCTTACTATCGACGTGCCTGAAGCGTTCGCCGGCCGGGCCATTGAAATGACTACGCGGCGTAAAGGCATGTTGCTGCACATGGAGACGCGCGCTGGCCGCACGCACCTCGACTTCGACATTCCCGCACGCGGCCTGATTGGTTTGCGTAGCAACCTGCTCACTGCTACGCAGGGTGAGGCCATCGTAGCGCACCGGTTTAAGGATTTCGAGCCTTACAAGGGCGAAATAGAGCAACGGATTAACGGCTCACTGGTGGCGGTGGAAACCGGGCCGGCCATTGCGTATGCCATCGATAAATTGCAGGACAGGGGTAAATTCTTTGTGGCGCCGGGTGAGGAAATCTACGCCGGGCAAGTGGTGGGCGAGAATACCCGCGCCGAGGATATCGGCATTAACCTCTGCAAGACGAAAAAATTGACCAATATGCGGGCCTCCGGCTCGGACGAGAAAATGGTGATTGCCCCGCCGGTGAAGTTCAGCTTGGAAGAGGCATTAGAGTACATTCAGGAAGACGAGTACGTAGAAGTCACGCCTCATTTCATGCGGTTGCGGAAAATTATTCTTGACGAAACCGAGCGGAAGCGCCGGAAAAACTAAAATGTGAAGAACGATTAGGAAATAACCAAAAAAAATCGTACCTTTGCTCCTCATTTTAAATAACCCGGTACCATGGCCGAGGGGTTAGGCAGCGGTCTGCAAAACCGTGTACAGCAGTTCGAATCTGCTTGGTACCTCAAATAAACGTCCGGAGCCTTGAAGGGAAATAACTTTCAAGGCTTTTTTACTGCCGTAAATTTTGCCGATACACAAAATATGACTAAACTTGCAGAAAATTATACTTAATTATTTTTACACCAAATTAAGCAGACATGATACTAAAAAAAATCACATTACACAATTGGAAAAATTTCCAGAACTGTACGGTCGAATTGACAGAACGCTGCTTTATCATTGGGGCAAATGCATCGGGGAAGTCTAATTTTATAGACGCCTTGCGCTTTTTGCGGGATGTAGCGAAGCAATCGGGCGGACTGCAAAGCGCGGTAGATGACCGGGGCGGTATTACGAAAATTCGTTGCCTGGCTGCCCGAAAACAATCCAATGTGTCTATCGCCGTGGAATTGGGCAATCCGGGTGAGGATCAAAATTTGTGGCGATATGGTCTTGATTTCTCGCATGTTGGAGGAGGTGTTGTGAAAAATCAAGTAAGAATAAATACGGAAGAGGTTTTTTCAATCAAGGAAAATAAAGTAATTCTTAAACGTGTCGGGGCGTCTTCAGGCGAAGACGAGGAAACCCTTAAATATACTCACATGGAACAGGCAACGGCCAATCGGAAATTTCGTGAACTGCAATCTTTTTTTCAAGATATAGAATACTTGAATGTAATTCCTCAAATGGTTCGGGAATCTTCGTCGGTCATCAATTCATATATGAAAGAAGACTATTATGGAAGGAATTTTCTCGAAAGGTTGGCTAAAATGAACGAAAAAACAAGAAATTCCTATTTCAGGAAAATAAATCAAAGCCTGACGATAGCGGTGCCACAACTGAAAGAACTGCAATTTGTTAAGGACAATATGGGAATTCCTCATCTGGAGGCGCGGTATGTGCATTGGCGGGCAAGAGGTAGCAAGCAGCGGGAAGCACAGTTCTCAGATGGCACGCTACGGCTAATTGGTTTCTTGTTTGCCCTAATAGACAGTAGCGGGTTGATACTTTTGGAAGAGCCCGAAATTAATTTACACGCTTGGATTATTGCCCAAATCCCCGAATTTATTTCCAAGATCCAGCGTTCGAAAAAAACCAAAAATAAATCACAAATCATGGTGACGACGCATAGCTGCGACATGCTTTCGGCTCCGGGTATCTCGCCCAAAGAAGTCCTGTTGCTGAAAAACACGCAGGACGGGACAACTGTTGCAAAACTAAGTGATATCAAAGAACTTAAATCCATCGTTGACGCAGGGCTTAGTATTGCCGATGCCGTTATCCCCTATACCAAGCCGGATGATATCGAGAAACTGCCTAACTCCTTTGAACTATGAATGTTTATATTGTAGGAGAGGACCTCGTTACTTATGCTATCATTAAAAGAGTACTCGCGTACTGTTCCAATGATTTTAAGATAATATCGGAACTGCCTGCCCGTGGTGGACAGGTAAGAAGCAAAATGGACGAGTTTAATAATTTGTCGCTCGCCAATCCTGTAATTCTTTTGACAGATTTGGATGCGGAAACTTGCGCCCCTCAACTCGTCAGGCAACTAATAAAAAAAGACAAGAACGATCATTTTATCCTTAATATTGCCGTGGATGAGGCAGAAGCGTGGCTGATGGCCGACAGGGAAGGATTTGCCGAATATTTCAAAATAAAAATAGAGGACATGCCTCCTGCACATCAAACAAAACAAGGTGGCCGGAAGGCGTTAACCGAAATGAAGTTTGACTATAAACCGAGCCTGTTTCTTACGCATGAACTGGTCAAAAAAATCAAACACGCAGAACTTAAACAACAGCTAACCCCTAAAAAAGGCGCCACAAAGGGGCCGGAATACAATAGCTGCCTGTTGCCCTTTATTCAATATAAATGGGACATTACTAATGCCCGCCGGAATGCAAACAGTTTAGATAGAATGATTGGCAGGATGCGGAATTTAATTCAAAACACATAATTTTTTACTTATGGCCAAACTTCTTACCAAACTTTTTAGAAAAAAAGACACCGCAGCCATGATAGAAGCCGCCGCCCATGATAACGGCGGGCTGAAACGGACGCTTACCGTCACAAACCTTGTGACATTGGGCATCGGGGCTATTGTGGGTACCGGCATTTTTGTGCTTACCGGTCATGCGGCCGCCGAACATGCAGGCCCTGCATTAACCATTTCGTTTCTTATTTCGGCACTGGGGTGTGTGTTGGCAGGCCTGTGCTACGCCGAGTTCGCCGCCATGATTCCCGTGTCGGGCAGTGTCTATTCCTACAGCTATGCCACCATGGGTGAATTTCTGGCGTGGTTCATCGGCTGGGACCTTATTCTTGAATATCTCTTTGCCTGCTCTACGGTGGCTGTGGGGTGGTCGGGCTACATGCAGAACCTGTTGGGCGACCTGGGCATTATTTTGCCGCAAAGCCTGCAATGCTCCATCTTTGATCACAAAATGGTTAATGGCGAGGTGGTGCACGGTCTTATTAATTTTCCGGCTGTGTGTGTGGTGGCCATCGTTACTGCTTTTCTTTTTGCCGGCATCAAACAGTCGGCGTGGGTGAATAATGTGATTGTTGTGATTAAGGTATGCGTGATATTGCTCTTCATCGGTTTCGGGCTCTCCTACATCAATGTGGACAATTGGCTTCCTTACATTCCTGAGCGCATAACGGATGCGGCGGGAGATTCGCACTTCGGATGGGCTGGCATATTCCGCGGCGCGGCCGTCGTCTTTTTTGCGTATATCGGCTTTGATGC
>JAIRLC010000043.1 GCA_031259645.1 Prevotellaceae bacterium
TATAGTCTGTTCACACAATAAATAAATTGGATTGAAAAACGTTTCTTCTGCAAACCCTGTGTCTTTCCAAACGGAAAAGGCAATCTTGCAGGGCTGGAACGGAAAAACGGCTGTTCAAATAGAACGGCCGCTTTTTTCATTGTCGGGGCGGGGAAAGTCGGTAATGGCAGTGGGCGGTATTTTCGGGGAACGGAGAAAGGGAGAACGGTGTAGGGGCGAATCTGTGTGCTCGTCTTTTTGTCTAATGTCTAAAAGTCTATGCTCTATTGTCTGTTTTTAAATTAGTCACATTAAGGTAACCGGCGCTACCGTTTCGTTTCCGTTTCCACTTCGGGAGTGGCTTCAGCCTCGTTTTCGGTGGAAGTCATCAGCGTGAGCTTGTTTCCTTTCCCGTCTATCCAGTGCGAATCGAGGTAACACATGGTATCATCGGCTTTGATACTAAACCAGCAACCATATTTCAACATCAATTTCAGCCGCCGGGAAGGGAAGCCCTGTTTAAAATAGGCGGCCACATAAGGATGCACTTTTAAGGTCAAACGCTTAATCTTGCGTTGGTGGACAAAGTACACCAAGTGGTTTTTCACGGTTTCGTCGAATTGTATGGCCGGTGTGATTTTCCCGGTGCCATTGCAATTGGGACATTTTTCGTTGGTATTGATCACCGTTACAGGCCGCACACGTTGCCGCGTAAGCTGCATGAGGCCGAACTTCGAAATAGGCAGGATATTGTGTTTGGCGCGGTCGTTGGCCATGAGGTTTTTCATGTGATCGAACAAAATTTGCCGGTGTTCCGATCTATCCATGTCGATAAAATCAATCACCAGAATACCGCCCATATCGCGCAAGCGTAATTGCCGCGCTATTTCATCGGCGGCCACCATGTTCACGCCGAAAGCGTGCTGTTCCTGATCTTTCGTATTTTTTAAACGGATGCCGCTGTTCACATCAATCACATGCAGCGCTTCGGTATGTTCAATAATCAGATAGGCTCCCTGGCGCAACGGCACCAATTTCCCGAAAGAGGAGCGTATTTGTTTGGATACATTAAAATAGTCAAAGATCGGCGTCTTGTTTTCATACAACTTCACAATCTTTTCCTGTTCGGGCGAAATGCCCGCCACGTATTCCTGCAATTCACGAAAAACCGTTTCATCATTCACGTGTATGGAATTGAACGACACATTCAGCAGGTCGCGCAAAATGGTAGAAGTACGGTTAATTTCACGAATCAGCAATTTAGGGCTGTCGGCCTTATGCAACTTGTCGCAACATAACACCCAACGTTTCACCAAGGCTTCCAATTCGGGCACGAGGGTGGCGGTTTTCCGGTTTTCGGCCACCGTGCGCACCACCACGCCAAAGTTGTGCGGAAGGATGCTGGTCATTAAGCGCTCCAAGCGTTTCCGCTCTTCCTTCGATGTGATTTTTTGAGAAATGTGTGTTTTGTTGGCAAACGGAATGAGTACCATATTCCGGCCGGCAATGGATATTTCGGCGGTCACACGCGCCCCTTTCGACGAAATGGGCTCTTTCACCACCTGCACCATCAACTCCTGTTCCACCGCCAGCACATCGGAAATTTTCCCTTCCTTGCCGAGAACATCCGTTATTTTTATGCGGGAGAAAAGCGTATTATCGCCCTTACCGCTAAGCAATTGCCGCGTAAGATAATGTTGTGATTTAAAATGGATGCCTAAATCAAGGTAATGAATAAATGCATCCTTTTCATCGCCGATGTCAATGAAAGCAGCATTTAGCGCAGGGACAATACGCGTAACTTTCCCCAAAAAAATATCACCCACCGAATAGTTCGATGTGGCGTGTTCTGTACTTAACTCTGCCAGCAGCTTATCTTCCAATAAAGCTACTGTTATTTCATTTGACGTAACGTCTATTATTAACTCTCTTTCCATCTACACAAAATAAACTAAACCCAAAGAATTTTACAACTCTTCAGGTTTTAGTCATGGTGCTAACAACTTAAAATGCTACTTTTTCTTTTTATGCCTGTTTTTACGAAGGCGTTTTTTACGTTTGTGCGTAGCCATTTTATGTCTCTTTCTCTTCTTTCCGCTAGGCATAATTTAAGGGATTAATAAATTATTTTTTTACGTTGTTCTTCACCTTGTTCATGAACACCTTTGCGGGTTTAAACGCCGGGATATAATGCTCCGGAATGACAATAGTCGTATTCTTCGAAATATTCCTGGCTGTCTTTTTTGCACGTTTTTTCACAATAAAGCTACCAAAACCACGCAGATAAACGTTTTTGTCACCGGCCAAGGCGATTTTAATAGAATCCATGAAGCTTTCTACCATTTTTTGTACAGCAATTTTTTCTATTCCGGTAGTTTTAGCCACTTCGTTTACAATGTCTGCTTTTGTCATAGTGTTAAATTTTTTAAATACATATTATTAGTTACCCAAACAATCTCTTTGGTAGTCCAAAGGAATTACAAAGATAAAACGATTTTTACAACTTTCAAATTATTTCAAGCAATTAAGCAGATGCGAAATACACAATTGTCTGAAAATCAACATTTTTATTTTAAATATTTTTATTTTTTTAGCAAAGATTATAATTTTTACTACATTTGTGTTATTAATTCATTCCATTATGGCACGATACAACATTGACAATTTAGACCAGAAAATCCTGGGATTTCTTATTAAAAATGCACGTATGCCTTTTCTGGAAGTGGCTCGCGAGTGTGAAATATCAGGCGCGGCCATTCATCAAAGGGTGAAAAAAATGGAAGATGCGGGCATCATTACCGGGTCAAGCCTGCAGGTTAAACCCAAAGCCTTAGGCCTCGACGTGTGCGCGTTTGTGGGCATACATCTTAACGAAAGCAACCATTACGAAACTACAGTAGAAGCGCTAAAAATCATTTCGGAAATCGTGGAATGTCATTTTGTGACCGGGTCGTACCAGTTGTTATTGAAGGTGTATTGCCGCGACCACGAACATCTGATGGATATTTTAGTAAATACCATCCAGCGGATTCCTAACATTCAAAAAACCGAAACACTAATTTCGCTCGACCAGACTTTTGAACGGCAAGTGTGGGTGAAAGACAAAAAAAACACGTAAAGGGAGAATTATTCACGTTCCCAATAGATTTTTTTCCCAAAGCCAAGCCGGTTGTCGGTAAATTTTACCGTATGTAATTCCACAACCCACAAGGGAGCGGGCTTTAACAAGGCATAAGGGAAACGCATGAGATAGGCGCGCCGGGCTTTTTCGGCCAAGGGACCCGCAGGCTTCTGAATGATGCCCTGGAATTGTACGCCGCGCAAAATGCCCACACGCTTGGTTTCAAGAACCACGGCTCCGGCCACAAGGTTATTTTCCATCATGTCTTTCACATGACGGGTGTGCGCTTCGGAAGTAAATACCAACAGGCGCTCTTCGGCCATAAACGCATAAAATAAAGACGCGCACCAAGGGTTATCATTCACACTGGAAGCGAGCGTAAGCACGTGATGCTCGCACAGGAAATCAGCTATGCGCCGGTCAAATTCTTGCATGTTGCAAATGTAAATAAAATTATCTAATTTCGCATATATGTTGTGGGTCGAACTTATACAAAATTTTACCGCCCTCCTATTCCCAAGACATTGTGAGGCCTGTGGCTGCGCCTTGCGGGGACATGAGCGGATATTGTGCGTGCCGTGCATTTATCATCTGCCGCGCACCAATTATTGGAAAGAAGCGGGAAACGCCATTGAACAATTATTCTGGGGAAAAGTACGCATAGAACATGCCTGCGCCCTGTTCTTCTTTGGCAAAGGAAGCCGTTATCGCAACTTGCTGCACAAATTAAAATACAACGGGAAAACAGAAATTGGGGTGGAAATGGGACGCCGGTTAGGTATGGAACTGAAAAATGCGCCTTTGTACCAAACCATCCAAACGATTATTCCCGTGCCGCTGCATCCAAAAAAACAACGTAAGCGGGGCTACAACCAAAGCGAACAAATAGCCCGCGGCATTGCCGAAGTCACCGGTTGGAGCATAGACAACAAAAGTGTAACACGCAAAATATTTACCGACACACAAACACGCAAAACGCGGCTGGAACGCTGGAAAAACGTGGCCGAAGTATTTACGGTAACACAGGCCGAAGCGCTAACCGGTAAACACGTGCTGCTGGTTGACGATGTAATTACTACCGGCGCCACTATTGAAGCGTGCGCCCAACAACTTCTCCATATAGACAACTGCAAGGTGAGCGTGGCAGCATTGGCTTGCGTAAATTAAAAAACGAGATGCTACTGATTACAAATATTAAGAAACTTATACTCGCCGAAGAAAAACCGCGAAAGTGGGTAGCCGGCGCCGGTATGGCCGCACTGCCCTGCATTGACGACGCTTTTCTGCTCATTGACGAAGGGATAATAAAAAATTTCGGGACAATGGATAAAACGCCGGGCGTGCCGGCCGGTGCAACGACTATAGACGCCGCAGGCCGCATGGTGTTCCCCTCGTTTTGCGACGCCCATACGCATCTTGTATATGCCGGAAGCCGCGAAATAGAATACAGCGATAAAATTCGCGGTTTATCTTATGGAGAAATCGCCCGGCGCGGCGGCGGTATTCTAAATTCGACCAAACAACTGCACCACACCTCTGAAGAGGAATTGTATGCGCAAGCCTTGACACGGATTAACGAACTCATCGAATTGGGCACCGGCGCTGTAGAAATCAAGAGCGGGTACGGGCTTAATACCGCCGACGAATTAAAAATGTTGCGCGTGATTAAAAAATTGAAAGAAACTACGCCGCTTACCATTCGCGCCACTTTTCTTGGCGCACACGCCGTACCCGAAGCGTACAAAGGCCGGCAGACCGCATACGTAGATCTCCTCATCAACGAAATGCTGCCGCAAGTGGCCGCCGAACATCTGGCCGACTATATCGACGTGTTTTGCGACAAGGGATTTTTCACCGTTGAAGACACGAAGCGGATATTGACGGCCGGACTGAAATACGGATTACCGGGAAAAATACACGCCAACGAGTTGGCCTTTTCACAAGGTATTCAAACCGGCGTGAAATACGGCGCTTTGTCGGTCGATCATTTGGAATTTACGGGAAAGGAAGAAATAGCCTGCTTGCTGTCGTCCGAAACCATGCCCACGCTGTTGCCGGGCGCTGCATTTTTTCTGGGAATGAATTACCCGCCGGCGCGCGCCATGATTGATGCCGGACTGCCCATCGCGCTGGCTTCCGACTACAATCCCGGCTCATCCCCTTCGGGCGACATGAAATTTGTGCTCTCGCTGGCTTGCATCAAAATGAAAATGCTACCCGGAGAGACCATACAGGCCGCTACGCTAAACGGCGCCTACGCCATGGGTATCAGCGACACACATGGCAGCATTGCCCGTGGAAAAACAGCCAATGTGTTTCTTACAAAACCTATTCCTTCGTATGAATTTATGCCTTATGCCTACACCACAAAGTTAGTGGACAAGGTTATTTTGAACGGTGCGGTTATTCCCCGCTCACCTCAAATTTAATTTTCACTTTCACGTCGCGGTGAAGTTTAATTTCCGCTTCATAAGTACCCACTTCCTTCACGTGGTCATCGCCGCCCAAAACAATAAGATTCCGGCGATCAACTTCAAACCCTTTAGCAGCTAAGGCTTCTGCGATTTGTATATTGTTTACCGATCCGAAAATCTTTCCGGTGCTGCTTACCTTCGCCACCACATTTACGGTAATTCCCTCGAGTTTGTTGGCCAAAGCCAAAGCCTCTTCGCGAATTTTAGCCTCCTTGTGTGCCCGCTGTTTGATGTTTTCGGCGTGTACTTTTTTCGCCGAAGGCGTAGCCAACACCGCAAAACCTTGCGGGATAAGATAATTTGAAGCATAACCGTTACGCACGGTTACAATATCATCGGTTTGCCCTAAATTGGCAACATCCTGTTTCAATATAATTTCCATAATCTGTCCTCCTTTATTTGAGCAAATCGGTTACATACGGCAATAATGCCAAGTGGCGTGCGCGTTTTATGGCTTGCGATACTTTGTGCTGAAATTTAAGCGACGTTCCGGTCAAGCGGCGGGGTAGAATTTTCCCTTGCTCGTTGAGAAATTTTTTCAGGAACTCAGCATCTTTGTAGTCCACATATTTGATACCGGCCTTTTTAAAGCGGCAATACTTCTTCTTTTTTACATCAACGGTAGGCGGGTTAAGATACCGGATTTCATTATTTGACAATGACGAATTTGTACTCATGGCTCTTACTCTCCTTTCTTTTCGTTTTTGTTGTTACGGCGTTTTTCGGCATACTCTACGGCATGGTTATCCATGCTGAAGGTTAAATAACGGATCACTCGCTCATCGCGGCGATACTGGATCTCAAGCTTCTCTATCAAGGTGGGAGGAGCTTTAAACTCAATCAAATTGTAAAAACCCGTGGTTTTCTTTTGGATGGGGTAGGCCAGCTTCTTTAAGCCCCAGCTTTCTTCGTGCACAATCTCACCGCTATTTTCGGTGATAAAGTCACGATACTTTTTTACCGCTTCCTTTATCTGGCTGTCAGATAAAACGGGAGTTGCAATGAAAACGGTTTCGTACTGTTTTAACATGACTCTTGTTAATTAATTTTAGTTAATAATTTGTTTAAAAAGGGATGCAAAGATAATCAAAAAAATTATAAATCAGTAATTAAACCTGTCTTTTTTTTATTCGAAAAAATAAATGTGTAGCTATCAACTATTTAAAAAAAATAATTTCAATTAAACCGAAGTTGTAACAAAAATTTAAAATAAAGTAGGTACTTTTGGGAAATTTTTTTCTAATACTTAATTTTTTTATGAAGATTAATTCGTTTTTACAACTATTTACGGTTAAGGATCGCAAATTCTTTCCACTATTCAAGCAACAAGGGGAATACATACTGGATGCTGCGAAATTACTGACAGACTTAATCAACGAAAAGGATGAAGAAGAACAACGGAACATCTACCGTAATGTTAAAACACGGGAAACACAGGGCGATGTGGTAACCGCCAAAATTTATGACGAGCTGAACAAAAGTTTTATAACCCCTTTCGACCGCGACGACATTCAAATGCTGACGTCCTATCTCGACTCTTTTTTAGACCTGATCAACGATACCGGGAAACGGATAGTCATGTACCAGCCCTGCCGCACTACAACGCACATGTACACGATGGCCAACTTAGTGGTGGAAGATGCGCAACACCTGCGTCGCATTATGGACGATCTCGAATTTATCAATAAAAGAAAAGGGGACATTGTAACAAACTGCAAGCGCATTAAAGAGATTGAGCACGAATGTGACGACCTGTATGAACTGTCTATCGTAGAGCTTTTCAAACAGGAGAAAGACCCGATAATGGTCATTAAACTGCGTGAGATATTGATGAGTTTGGAGGAAGCGACCGATCGTGCACAACATGTGTCAAGCGTCATTCGCCGGATTATTGTAAAACTTGCATAACCCGGAAGACGATGCTGACACTTGTAATTATAGGTATAGCTATTGCCTTGCTGTTCGATTTTCTGAACGGAATGAATGATGCGGCGAACTCTATCGCCACCATCGTAGCCACGCGTGTATTATCGCCTTTTGCCGCCGTACTTTGGGCAGCGTTCTGGAACTTTGCCGCCGCCTTTATCTTCAGCGTCACCGTAGCCGACACCATAGGAAAAGGCATTGTGTCTTCCGAATATGTGAATGTGTATCTTATTCTCGCGGCCTTGGCAGGAGCCATCGTATGGGTGTATTTTTGCACACGCATGGGATTGCCCATCAGTGTATCACATGCGTTGATCGGCGGATTAGTCGGCCCGGCGCTGTTTACCTATGGGTCGAAAGCCTTAGTGTGGGGCGGTATTTTGAAAATCGGACTGTTTATTATTTTATCCCCTGTCATCGGTTTAATATTGGGATTTCTCATCATGTGCGTGGTGATGCTTATTTTTAAACGCTCGAATCCGTTTAAGACAAACAAATTATTTCAAATTCTGCAATTGATATCCTCAGCCGTATTCAGCTTGGGGCATGGCGGCAACGATGCGCAAAAAACCATGGGAATTATCGCTATTTTATTATTTAGCGGCGGATTTCTCGGTACGGAATTTCATGTGCCGCTATGGGTCGTTTTTGCCTGTTATTCTACTATCTCGCTGGGCACCATTACCGGAGGATGGAAGGTGATCAGGACATTGGGCGACGGGCTGGCCAGCCTCAAACCCGTTCAAGGTTTTTGTGCGGAAACTTCCGGTGCGCTTACGTTAATAGGCACCGCCATTGCCGGTATTCCCGTAAGCACCACGCATACCATTACCGGCTCTATCATAGGTGTAGGCATGACCAAAGGCGTGTCCTCCATACGCTGGGCAACAGCTTTTAACATTGTCGCCGCCTGGATTTTTACCATTCCGGCTTCTTTGATTATTTCGGGTGGCGTGTATGCTATTATGAGGCTGTTTATAGCGGGAATATAACGCTATTTTATCAACGCCCGGA
>JAIRLC010000021.1 GCA_031259645.1 Prevotellaceae bacterium
CATTACCGCAGCGCTTTATTTTCCTTCGTCACTCGAAAACAACTTTACCCGCTATTGGGACGACGAAACCATTGTGGTGCAAAACGAGGATATTCGCGGCTTGTCGTGGGAACATCTGGGAAATATGTTTACCCGCTCGTATTATGACATGTACTGTCCGGTGAAAATTTTGTCGCACACGCTCGATTACTATTTGTTCGAGTTGGATCCGGCGGGCTACCACTTGATGTCGTTGCTGTATCATCTCATCAACATTCTGTTGCTTTTTACGTTGATTCGTGTCATGTTGAAGAGCACGCCGGCGGCGCTGCTGGCGGCGTTGCTGTATGCCTTGCACCCTCTGGCGGTGGAAACCGTGTCGTGGGTTACGGGGCGCGGCGATTTGCTGTATGCCCTGTTCGCTTTCCCTGCCTTGATTTATTACGTGAAATATCTCACGCAAGGCAGGAAGCGCAAATATTTCCTTTTCACATTTTTGTTTTTTGTGCTTTCCGGCCTGTCGAAACCCACTGCCATGACGTTGCCGGTTACCCTGTTCGTTTTCGATTGGTATTATAAACGTAAAGTATTTTCAAAAGAGGTAATCCTTGAGAAAGTCCCGTTTTTAGTCATATCCGTGGTGTTGGGTATTCTTTCCATCAAGTTGCGCGGCTCGGGAGCGCCCGAAATTTCAGGGTTCCTTGAGTTTTTCAAAAGCTACAAAGGCTATTTGTTTATCACCTATCCGTTGGCTTTTTACATGGTGAAATTCGTATTTCCGTTGCCGCTCAGTTTTATTTACCCGCACGTGTCCTACTATTTTTATAACCGGTTGATGCTTCCGCCGCTGGTGTGGCTGTCGCCGTTTATCCTGCTGGCGGCGCTCATTGTCATAGTCAAGGCGAAGACGATGCGCCGGCCATTGGTGTTTGGCGGACTGTTTTATTTTACCACCATTTTTTCCACGTTGCAGATTATACCCATCGTGGCGGTGTCGGCGCACGACCGCTATTTCTATGTGCCCATTTTCGGCTTCCTGTTTTTCACGGCGTGGCTGTACACCTACTTCAAACAAGAGAACAGGATAAAAGCCCTTCGCATTTATGTGACGGCGATACTGGCCGTATCGGTGGCATTCGCCTACATTTCTTTCGACCGCACTAAAATATGGAAAAGCACGGTAACGCTGTTTGAAGACGTTATGAAAAAACAACCGTACTTTATTGAGGGCTACGACAAAATGTCGGAACACTACTTTATTGGGGCTAACAACCGGAGCGCTACGGGAGATCACGAGAATGCCGCAGGAGACTTCCGGAATGCCATTACGTGGGCGAAGGTTACATTGAAGAAGCGCGACAACTATCCCGGCGAGTATCTCCGGTTGGTAAAATGCCACTTGGCGCTCAATGAGCCCGATTCGGCCATGATTTATGCGCCGTATGCGGTAAAGAGCGCGGGCAACATGCAACAAATGTTGGAAGCCTACGGTCTGAAAGGTTACCTCGACATGCGTGCGGGACGTTATGCCGATGCGGTGGCCGATTATGATATGCTGTTGAAATATAATCCGAATGTGGTGGGCGACCTGTTTCAGCGGGCGGTGGCGAAAATGTCGATGCAGCAATATGAGCCGGCGCTGGCCGATTTCAACAAGGCCTTGCAAATTAATCCGGAGCACCCCGACGCCTGTTTTATGCGCGGGGTCTTGTACTTCCAGATGGGACAGCGGGCGGCCGCCAAAGCCGACTTCAATAAGGCCAACAGCTTGGGCTATCCGGAGGCGGCAGCGTGGTTAGATAGACTCAAGTAAGATGCAATTAACGTGACATTGGCCGGGAAAATTTGTATAAGCCGTAAAAATGTTGTATTTTTGTTTGTTCATTTAATTTAAAGATACGCGAATGAAGAAATTATTAGAAGGAAAAGTGGCTATTGTGACGGGTGCTGCACGCGGTATTGGGAAAGCGGTGGCGTTGCGTCTTGCACAGGAAGGTTGTAATATCGCTTTTACCGATTTGGCCTATGATGACAATGCACAGAAAACCGAAACGGAAATTGCCGCATTGGGCGTAAAGGCGAAAGCCTATGCGTCAAATGCCGCCAAGTTTGACGATACCCACAAGGTAGTGGAAGAAATTTTGAAGGATTTCGGCCGGATCGACGTCTTGATCAATAATGCCGGTATTACACGCGACGGTTTGATGATGCGCATGAGCGAAGAACAGTGGGACATTGTGATCAACATCAACCTGAAGTCGGCCTTTAATTTCACGCATGCGGTTATTCCCACTATGATGCGTCAGCGGGCGGGAAGCATTGTGAACATGAGCTCGGTGGTGGGCGTGTCGGGCAATGCGGCGCAAGCCAACTATTCCGCGTCCAAAGCCGGTTTGATCGGGTTGACGAAGTCAACCGCCAAGGAAATGGGCTCGCGCGGCATCCGCGCCAATGCCATTGCGCCGGGCTTTATCATTACCGACATGACGCACCAACTGTCGGATGAAGTGCGGGAAAAATGGATAGAAACCATTCCATTGCGCCGTGGGGGAACACCCGAAGATGTGGCCAATGTGGCGCTATTCCTTGCGTCCGACTTGTCGTCGTATGTATCCGGACAAGTAATTACCGTGTGTGGCGGTATGAATATGTGATGAAACGTGTACTACATATATGTTTTCTTTTTCTTGCGGTTTCCATGGCCTCGTGCGGCACTGCCGTGCGGTTGGTGCAGATAGAAACGCTGAGTCCGGCAAAGGACCCGGTGCAATATGCCGATAAAACATTTGCCATATTCAATGCGTTGCATGTGGCCCAAGAAGAGGAGGAAAGCAAGGTGACATACGCCACCGACAGTGTGATGGTGAACCTGCTTGCCGAAGGCGCAAAAGAGGAATTGGAAAAATCGCCGCTCTTTGACGATTATGATATTCCTGTATTTAACCTCCCCTTGTTCTGCGACGAGGCATGCCCCGAATTGCATGATACGGCTTATATGGCAAGCCTGTCGGAACAATCGCAAGCTACCTTGCTGCTGATTATTGACAATGCGGCCACAAATCTGGTGCAAAAACACAAGGGTGCGAAAGAAAACACGTTCTACATTTCTTACGCTGCCTCATACCGGTTTTATGATGCTACACAGCATCGTTATATTGCAACCCAACAGTTAAATGACAGTTTAAGTTTTGTAAACCCATTGCTTCGGAATTTAACCGGCGAAGATGTACAGGAAATATGGCGTGAAGTCATTCGCGATGCAGGCCGCCGGTCCTTGGGGTTGACGGTGCCGCACTGGGAAACGAACTACCGGTTTTATTACCTGCCTTTCGCGCTTTCGAGCAGCGCATGGAATGACGCCGCTTTCTATGTCGAACGGGGCAATTGGCCTGAAGCCATGAGAATATGGGGGCAGTTGGCGGGTTCTTCCACAGGGAAAAAAGCCGCGTATGCCGCTTTCAATATGGCGCTGGGCGCGGAAATGTTGAACGAATACGAATTGGCGCTGGAATGGCTGGCCTTGGCCGATGAAAATGCACGTCTTGAGGAAACAGGCGATTACCGGAAACGCATACAGCAACGTATGGCCGACATGGAAAAATTGAATAAACAGTTAGGATATTAAAAATATATTTACTAAATTTGTCCCCCTTATTCAAATTACGCCTCCTTAGCTCAGCGGTAGAGCAGCTCATTCGTAATGAGCAGGTCGACGGTTCAAATCCGTTGGGAGGCTCACTCCTTTTTTTAATAGCTGTTTTTTTTGCGTCGTGCGGCAATGCCGGTACAGCGCCGCAACAGGCCGACGCATATTATACCCCGCAGTATGCCGCCGGTTTTTATATGGAGAAACAGGGTGAGGATAAATTGCTTCATGTGAAAGATCCGTGGCAAGGCGCCGAACAGGTCAACTATACCTATCGCCTTTGCGCCCGTAGTGATAGCGCGGCGCTGGCCGCTTCGTTGATGACTATTCCCGTTCCGGTTGAACGGGCGGTATGTCTGTCCACCACGCACCTTGCTTTCATTGACGCCTTGCAGGAGGCCGCTACTGTGGTGGGCGTATCGGGTGTGAGATATGTGTCGAATCCCCTCATACAGGCGCGGGCGGCGGCCGGCCATGTGCGGGATGTGGGCTATGAAACCGGCGTGTATTATGAGCAGTTGGCCCTGCTGAAGCCCGATGTGGTGTTTGCTTATGGAATAGCCGGCGAGATGCGCAGTGTGGCCGATAAGCTGCATGCCATGGGCATCAGGGTGGTGTTTGTGGGCGACTATCTCGAAGAAACCCCGTTGGGGAAAGCCGAAACACTGCTTGCTTTTGCGGCTTTTTATAATAAAGAAGACGCCGCCAAAGCTTTGTTTCAACATATCGTTGATGATTATTGTGCGGTGAAAAAGAAGGTGGATACTGCCGCTTATCGTCCGAAGATATTGCTCAATGCGCCGTGGCGCAATGCGTGGTATTTTCCGGGCACGCGCAATTACCTCACGGCGCTTATTCACGATGCCGGCGGCGAGGTGCTGGGCAGCCGCCCGGGACGCAACAGCACGCCGTTAAGTTTCGAGGCGGCATACCGCTATGCCATGCAAGCCGACTTCTGGCTGCATCCCAATCACTATAATACGTTGGATGAATTGAAACGTAATGACCCGCGTTTTGCGGCCATCCCGGCTTTTCGGCAACATCGCGTTTTTAACAACTCCCTGCGCAGCACGCCCGGAGGCGGTAGCGATTTTTGGGAGTCGGGCGTGGTGCGGCCCCACATTATACTCCGCGATGTGATCAGCATTTTGCACCCTGATCTGTTGCCGGAACGCCAGTTGGAATATTATAAACAACTATGATATAGAATCCACTTTCGTATCTTTCCCGTCGCCGGTTAGTCCAATGAACAATTTTTGCCCTGTTTTTACTTGCAGCCTGATGATTGCCTCGGCAATCGGGTCTTCCAAGTAGCGCTGCATGGCGCGTCTCAACGGCCGCGCGCCGAATTGCGGGTCGTAGCCCTGTTCCGCCACAAATTTCTTCGCTTCCTGCGAAATGTCTATCTCATAACCTGCGTGGTGGATGCGGTCATACAGTTCTTTCAATTCGATATTGATGATTTCGTAAATATTCTCTTGCGTCAACGTATTAAACAGCACTTGTTCATCTACGCGATTTAGAAATTCGGGCGTGAAAGTTTTTCGCAGGGCTTTTTCAATAATGCTGCGTGTGTTCTCGGTGGCGTTGCGTTTCGTGGCGTTGGCGAAACCCACGCCTTGCCCAAATTCTTTCACTTCGCGACTGCCGATGTTCGAAGTCATGATGAGCACTGTGTTGCGGAAATCAATTTTACGTCCCGAACTGTCGGTGAGCGTTCCTTCGTCGAGCACTTGCAGCAGCAAGTTAAAAATGTCGGAATGCGCTTTCTCGATTTCGTCGAGTAAGACCACTGCATAGGGTTTGCGGCGCACCCGTTCCGTTAGCTGTCCGCCTTCTTCATACCCCACATAGCCCGGAGGCGCGCCAATCAACCGGCTCAGCGCATGTTTCTCCATATACTCGCTCATGTCGATGCGTACCATGTTGTCGGTTGTGTCAAACAGGTATTCCGTCAGCACCTTTGCCAACTGCGTTTTTCCCACACCTGTGGGGCCTAAAAAAATGAAGCTGCCGATGGGTTTGTTCGGGTCTTTCAACCCTGCGCGGTTGCGTTGTATGGCGCGCACCACCTTATCCACCACTTCATCCTGCCCGATAACTAATCCTTTCAGCGCTTCGCCCATCTTGAGCAGGCGCTCGCTCTCTTCTTGCGCCACGCGGCGGATGGGCACATTCGCCATCATGGATACCACTTCCGCCACCTTTTCATCATCGACTATCTCATAATTCCGCGCCTGTTCCACGTTCCATTCTTTTTCTTTCTCCTTATATACTTTCTGCAGCTCCACTTCGCGGTATTGCATGGTGCGGGCGGCTTCGTAATCCTCCTTGTCGGCCAGCGCCAATTTCTCCAATTTCACGTGTTCTATTTCCTTTTCCAATTCTTCCAATTGCGGCGGTATGGCTATGTTTTCAATATGTACACGTGCGCCGGCTTCGTCGAGTGCGTCAATGGCCTTGTCGGGCAGGCTGCGGTCGGTGATATAGCGCTGGGTCAGGTACACGCAGGCTTTAATGGCCCCTGGCGTGTAGGTGACGCTATGGTGTTTTTCGTAACGTTCTTTGATGTTCTGCAAAATTTCAACGGTTTCTTCCGGGGAAGTGGGATCTACCATAATCTTTTGGAAGCGGCGTTCCAGCGCGCCGTCTTTCTCAATGTAATTACGGTATTCATCCAACGTGGTGGCGCCGATACATTGTATTGAGCCGCGTGCCAGCGCAGGCTTCAGCATATTGGCTGCATCTAACGAGCCGCCCGCGCCACCGGCGCCTACCAACGTGTGCAACTCGTCGATAAATAAAATCAGGTTCGGCGTTTTCGTTAGTTCATTTAAAATCGCCTTCATCCGTTCCTCGAATTGGCCGCGATATTTAGTGCCCGCCACAATCGACGCCACATCAAGGGCGATAATTCGTTTTCCGAGCAGCACGCGCGACACTTTGCGCTGGGCGATACGCAGGGCCAGACCTTCGGCAATGGCCGATTTCCCCACGCCCGGCTCGCCAATGAGCACCGGATTGTTTTTTTTGCGGCGGCTCAGGATTTGGGCCAACCGCTCAATTTCTTTTTCGCGCCCCACCACCGGGTCTAATTTTCCCGACAGCGCCGCCTCCGTGAGGTCAATGCCGTAATTGTCGAGTGTGGGCGTGTCGCTTTGCGGCTTTTCAAACTCGCCCGCCGCCGCCCGCTTTGCCCGCGCTTGGTTATTCTTTTTGGGCGCTTCGTCCGTTGTTTCTTCGTAGTCCACCGTATTTTTCGGCAACGGAGGTTTCCCGTTTGTGAAGTGTGCAAAGGCCAGCGGATAGTCAATGCCGTACTTGGACATTATCCGGGCGCTTTCGCTCCCTTCCTTGTGTAGCAAGGCCAGCAGGAGATGTTTGGCAGTGGGTTTTTTCTCGTCTTTCATTGCCATAGCTTCCAGATATATGGCCCGCAGGATGAAATCCGTATGGTGTGATATTTTTAATCGTGTGCTTTCTTCATAAGGGATGATTGCCCCTGTGCCCACAGCGCTTTCAATTTCTTTTTTTAGAGTTTCGGGTTTTACTTTCAGTTCCGTGAGCAGGGCTGTTGCCTCATTGTCGCCGTGACGCAGGATGCCTAACAGTAAGTGTTCCGGCCCAATTGTGTAGTTGCCTAAGCGCATGGCCTCTTCACGGCTGTAAGTCATGATTTTTTGTACCTCGTCCGACAATTGTAGCTGCAAATTCATATAAATCAATTCAAAAATTTCCCGCAAAGATACAAAAAATAGTTAAGAGTTAGGCGCAGGGCGTTAAGCGTTGATACTTAAATCTTTAACTTTTTGAATCTTAACAAAAACAACTGCTTCCACGTGCGGGCGTGCGACAGTACCTTAACTCTTAACTTTTAACTGACTCGCACAAGGGTAGGAAACATTTTGAATATCGCAAATGTGAAATGGCATTAATGCGCATTGTTGAAAATTCTTTGCGAAAATAGCTTTTTTTTCAATAATTTTGCTTATCTTAGCGCTCCTTTTAATTATAATGATGACTGAAAATAAAGAAAATACAGAAAAGATTATCAGGGTCAATATTGAAGAAGAGATGAAAACTTCTTATATTGACTATTCTATGTCGGTAATTGTTTCCCGGGCGCTTCCCGACGTGCGCGACGGCTTGAAACCCGTACACCGGCGTATTCTTTACGGCATGTCGGAGTTGGGACTGGCGCACGGCAAGCCGTATAAGAAGTCAGCGCGTATTGTGGGCGACGTGATGGGGAAATACCACCCGCACGGCGACTCGGCGCTGTATGAGGCGATGGTGCGCATGGCGCAGGAATGGAGCTTGCGCTACCGGCTGGTTGACGGGCAGGGGAACTTCGGCTCGGTGGATGGCGACGCCGCCGCCGCAATGCGTTATACGGAAGCGCGCCTCCAGAAAATGTCGGAAGAAGTGCTTGCCGACCTCGACAAGGACACGGTTGATTTTCGCCCGAACTACAGCGACGAGTATGAGGAGCCAACCGTGCTGGCCACGAAAATACCCCTGCTGCTGGTTAATGGCGCATCGGGTATCGCCGTAGGGATGGCTACCAATATGGCCCCGCACAACCTCACCGAAATATGCAACGCCATTTGTGCGTATATCGACAACAAGGACATTACAACCGATGAGTTGCTGCATTATGTGAAAGCGCCCGATTTCCCGACCGGCGGTATCATTTACGGCTTGCAGGGAATTAAGGAAGCCTACGAAACCGGCAAAGGACGGGTGGTGGTGCGCGCCAAAACCGAAATAGAAGTGGCGGCAAGCGGCCGCGAAACCATCGTGGCCACCGAAATACCCTATCAGGTAAACCGGCGCGAACTTATTGAGAAAATTGCCGGCCTGGTAGAAGAAAAAAAGATAGAGGGCATTTCATACGTGAACGACGAGAGCGACCGCAACGGCATGCGTATCGTGGTGAAGCTCAAACAGGGCGCTGTGGCGAATGTGGTGCTCAACAACCTGTTTAAACACACCCAGCTCCAAACGTCTTTTTCTATAAACAATATCGCATTGGTGGACGGCCGTCCGCGCCTGCTGAACCTCAAACAGCTCATCAAATACTTTGTGGACCATCGCCACGAAGTGGTGGTGCGCCGTACCCGCTACGAATTGAAACAGGCGGAGGCGAGGGCGCATATCCTCGAAGGCCTGCTCATCGCTTTAGACCACCTTGACGAAGTGATTGCCTTAATTCGCGCCTCTAAAACGCCCGACGAGGCACGCACCGGCTTGATAGAGAAATTCGGCCTTTCCGAAATTCAATCCAATGCCATCATTGAAATGCGCCTGCGGCAACTTACCGGCCTGGAGCGCGATAAAATCAAAGAAGAATATGCCGAATTGCAGCGCCTCATTGCCAAACTAAGTGAAATCCTGTCCGACGAACTGTTGCAGTTACAAATTGTGAAAGATGAAACCGTGGCCGTGCGTGAAAAGTATGGCGACGAACGCTGTACCGACATTGTAATGGCCGCCGGCGAATTTAATCCCGAAGACTTTTATGCCGACGAGGATATGGTGATTACCATCTCGCACATGGGCTACATCAAGCGCACGTCGCTGGCCGAATACCGCCTGCAAAACCGCGGCGGCGTGGGCGCCAAGGGAAGCAATACCCGCGATGAGGACTTCCTCGAACATATTTATGTGGCCAACATGCACAGCACCATGCTCTTCTTTAGTCAGAAAGGCCGCTGCTACTGGCTTAAGGTGTATGATGTGCCCGAAGGCTCTAAAACCTCCAAGGGACGCGCCATACAGAACGTCATCAACATTGAGCCCGACGACAAGATTTGCGCCTACATCAATGTGAAAACGCTGAATGACGACGCTTACATCAACAACAACTATATTGTGCTGTGTACCAAACGCGGCACGGTGAAGAAAACCTTGCTGGAGGCTTACTCGCGTCCCCGCGCCAATGGCGTGAATGCCGTTACCGTGCGCGATGGCGACGAACTGCTTGAAGCCATTCTCACCAACGGCAACTGCGATATTCTGCTGGCCGCCCGCAGTGGAAAATGTGTGCGCTTCCCCGAAGGTAAAGTGCGCGCCATTGGCCGTACCGGCGCCGGTGTGCGCGGTATCACCATTGAAGAGGGCAATGAAGTCATCAGCATGATTTGCGTAGATCCCCAGTCGCCCGGTAAAGACAGGATTAACATCATGGTAGTGAGCGAAAACGGCTACGGCAAACGTTCCGGCCTCGACGATTACCGGGTAACCAACCGGGGCGGAAAAGGCGTGAGAACCATTAATGTAACCGAAAAAACAGGCGCACTCATCGCCATGAAAGAGGTGACCGATGAAAACGACTTGATGATTATCAACAAATCGGGCCTTACCATCCGGCTGGCTGTGGCCGACATACGTGTTACAGGCCGTGTTACTCAGGGTGTTAGGTTGATTAATCTGAAGGGAAAAGACAGTATTGCTGCCGTGTGTAAGGTGAACAGGAGCGAAGAAGATGACTGGCAGACACAAAAAGAAGAATCCGGAGAATAATATTCCAAACTTTTTTTGTACATTTGTCATAACTTTAATCCAAAAAATTAAATATCATGAAAAAAATATTGTTCATACTGTCTCTCTTGGCCGCCACGCACCTTATGGCACAAAACGCCTCTAAGACGTTATCGAAAGTAGCAAAAAGTGATGAGGAAATTCAAAACCCAAAAAAAGCGGTACAAGCCAAAACGTGGATATCGCGGGCGGAACTGTTTGTCGAGATTTGGTCGGAGCCTGTGAAAAATGTGATGCCGGGCATGTCGAACCGTGACGTCCGGTTGGTTTTAGCTGCGGAAAAAGTGAAGGAAACCGTGCAGGAAGATATAGAAGGAACACCATACGAGGTGGACGTCTATGATAACAAAAAATTGTATTATGACGACAAGGGCATGCTGGCTTTTTGGTCGGCCGCCTATCCGGTAGAAGGCACGCTATTCACTGCGCTGAAAGCCTACGAGGAAGCCATTTCCTTAGATGGCAAGGGCTCTAATTCAAAAAAAATCAAAGCGGGATTGGAAGACTTGCAGATTAAATTCCAAACCGATGCGTATGCCGCCTATAACTTACACAACTACCGGGTTGCGTTATCGAACTTTGAAGGCTCACTGGCCTGTTCGGGAAACCCGCTCATAGGCAAAACAGATACGATAGTGATTTACTATGTCGGCCTCATAGCCCGCGCAGCCGGTGATAACCACAAAGCATTGGAGTACTTTGGAAAAGCCATTGATTTGGGATATACCCAGGACGGTGATTTGTATGCGGCTCAGGCGGAAGTGTTGCAAATCCTCAACGACACGCTCACATCAGTGCAGTTGCTCACCGATGGCTTGGCAAAATATCCGGCCAACCAAAGTATCATCATCGGGTTAATCAATACATTCCTGCAACGCGGCGACGACCCGAAAAAGGTACTGCCCTACATTGAACAGGCGCAGCAAAATGACCCCGATAATTCCAGCCTGTATTATGCCCAAGGCGTGGTGTATGAACAATTGGAAGACTTCGACAATGCGGTATCGGCCTATAAGCTGTCATTAGAAAAAGACGTGGACAACTTCTACTCCAACTATGCGCTGGGCGCCTTTTATTTCAATAAGGCCGTGCAGGTACAAAATGTGGCGGCAATGGAACCCGATGACAAGAAATATGCGGAAATGGTCAAAGACGTGGATGCGTATTTTGACCTCTCATTGCCTTACCTTGAACGCGCTTACGAATTGAAAGATTCGGAAATAGCGGTGCTGGAATCATTAAAAAGCCTTTATTTCCGCTTGCGTGAAAAAAGTCCGGAAATGCAACAGAAATATGAAGCGTTCAATGCTAAATTACAGGAGATGTAGCATCCTTTGTCGTGATGACGTATTATGGCGGCGGGAAATTTTTCTTGCCGCTTTTTTATAGGTTTACAAAAAAATAGTATCTTTGTCCATATACCACCTTATAATGGTAAAGAGGCTATTTATATTTCTTCTTTGTGTTTGTATTAACACAAACTCAGTGGCCCAAAGACCTTTGTTGCGGATAAATACGGAACTTAATCCACCGTATTCACCTTATATTAAAGATTATGTTAATTCACCAAATGCTATCGCCGTGCAAATCAAATGTGACAACAGCGCCATCTCCCCGCTACAAATATCGTTGTGTATCATGATGGAAAACACCACAGGGCTGCACATTAAGACAAAAATGCCAAATAATTTGCCGAAATGGATGGTAACGCCCGGCAAACCGCTGACGCTTTATGGCAGCGACCTGAAAGGATTTTTCGAAACGGAAAACCTGTCCTTTACCGGAATTTCCCCCGACTACTACCATAACCAAGGGCTGCTCCCCGGCGGATTCTACAAACTGAGCTTTGCCGCCTATGACACAAACGGCAAGCTGGTTTCAATAGAAGAACAACCGGCACATGCCTGGTTTATCCTCAATAAAGTACCGCTAATCACCTCCCCAAAAAATTTTGACGACATTTATCTGGGCGAAAACAAACGTTTTTACTTTGAATGGGCGCCGCGCCACGACAAGGTGTCGGGCATATCACATATTGAATACCATTTTCAAATGGTGGAGATACCCTGCAACTATGAGGGAGATATTGAGCCCGTTTTCCACACACTGCCGGCAATATTTAATAAGATAACCACCGGCACTTCTTTATTGATTGACTTCCTGCAAATCCCCCTGTCGCATGGACATCGTTACGCCTACAGGGTTCAGGCCAAAGCCTTTTCCGGCAAACATGAGTCTAAAATATTCGAAAATCAGGGCTATTCGGCCATTCGTGTCTTCAACTATAAAGGCCACTGCACGGCGCCTGACGTAGTGCGTATTGAAATTGCTGCGGAATATGCCGCCGAATTTACTTGGGACAGGCACCCCGAAGCAAACCGCTATACGGTGTTGTACCGTAATATGGATACAAAAAAATGGGAACGGAAAGATGTAGCAATTCCTTATTTGTATCTCGACAACTTGCAATCCGGCGCCGTGTATGAATACAAAATCCGCAGTTATTGCCAAAACTATCCGAGCCCCTATACCAATACTTATACTTTCAGTTCCTCGTACCTCAATAAGACCAATCGTTTAAAATAAAATGGATTTTACATTGACATCGGCCTATTCGCCTACCGGCGACCAACCTGAAGCTATTGCAGGCTTGATTAATGCGCTGGATAAAGGAATTCCTTATTCTACGCTGCTGGGCGTTACCGGCTCTGGCAAAACATTCACCATGGCCAATGTGATTGCGCAAACCAAGCGCCCGGCGCTGGTGTTGAGCCATAACAAAACACTTGCGGCGCAACTCTACGGCGAATTTAAAACGTTCTTTCCCGAAAACGCCGTGGAATATTTTGTGTCCTACTACGATTATTACCAGCCGGAAGCATACCTTCCGACCACGGACACCTACATTGAAAAAGATTTAAGTATTAACGACGAAATTGAAAAGTTAAGGTTGAGCACAACCTCCTCCCTGCTCTCCGGACGGCGCGATGTGGTGGTGGTATCCAGTGTTTCCTGCCTGTACGGCATAGGCAACCCCGACGATTTTGAAGCCAATACCGTTACGCTGAGCCGCGGGCAACTGTTGTCGCGCAACAAATTGCTGTATATGCTGGTAGATGCACTGTATGCACGCAATGAAGTTGATTTCAAGCGGGGCGTGTTCAGGGTTAAAGGCGATACGGTGGATATTTACCTTGCGTATGCCGACTATGCCTACCGTGTAGTATTCTGGGGCGACGAGATAGAAAAAATAGAAACCTTTGAACCGCTTGGCGGACGTACGATTGATGAGCCCGACACGGTGCAGGTTTATCCGGCAAATATTTTTGTAACCACCAAAGACCGCATGTATAGCGCCATCCGTGCTATACAGGACGATATGATGAAACAGGTTGAATATTTCAACGCGATGGGTAAGAACGTAGAAGCAAAACGCTTGAAATCGAGGGTGGAATATGACATTGAAATGCTTAAAGAATTGGGCTACTGCCCCGGTATTGAAAACTACTCGCGCTATTTCGACGGCCGTGCCGCCGGCTCGCGTCCATTTTGCCTGCTCGATTATTTTCCGGATGATTTTATCACATTCATTGACGAGAGCCATGTCACTATTTCGCAAATTCGCGCCATGTACGGCGGTGACCGGTCACGCAAGCAAACCCTTGTAGAATATGGCTTCCGCTTGCCTGCGGCAGCCGACAACCGGCCGTTGACGTTTGATGAATTTGAACAAATGACCGGGCAAACCGTGTATGTGAGCGCCACACCTGCCGATTTTGAACTGCGCCAAAGCGAAGGGGTGGTGATTGAACAGTTGGTGCGTCCCACCGGCTTGCTCGACCCCGTGATTGAAGTGCGGCCTACGCGAAACCAGATTGATGATTTGATGGAAGAAATTGCACAGCGCGCCGCTTGTGACGAACGGGTGCTGGTTACCACGCTGACCAAACGCATGGCCGAAGAATTAACGAAATATTTTGACCGCATGGGCATCCGTTGCCGCTATATCCACTCTGATGTGGAAACGCTGGAGCGTATTCAAATTCTTGAAGACTTGCAGCGCGGTTTGTTCGATGTACTGGTGGGCGTAAACCTGCTGCGTGAAGGATTAGACCTGCCGCAGGTGTCGCTTGTGGCTATTCTGGACGCCGACAAGGAAGGTTTTTTGCGGTCGGCGCGGGCGCTTACGCAAACGGCAGGCCGGGCGGCGCGTAACCTTAACGGACGGGTAATCATGTATGCCGACGCCATCACCGACTCGATGCGAACAACGATTGATGAAACAAACCGCCGCCGCGAAAAACAATTACGCTACAATGAACAGCACCATATTATTCCGCAGCAGATAGCCAAGCGTACGCGCACCATCATTAGCAGCGAAACGGCTAAAGCCGGCGCCTGTTATGACAGGGAAGACTATCCGGCGCTCATGGCTGCCGACCCGGTAGTTGGTCACATGGACGCCGCGCAGTTGGAAAAGGCAATTGAAGTTGCCCGTCACCGTATGGAAGCAGCGGCTAAGAAATTGGAATTTTCCGAAGCGGCCGCTTTCCGCGATGAATTGTATGCCTTGCAGCGATTAGCAACCCACACGCCAAACCTTAAAAAATAGAGGGGGATTTTCTCCTTTTCACCCTTTTTGCTGTAGTATTTCTTCTATTTCCGCTTTGCCCAGTCCGGTAATGGTTTGGATTTGTGCTATGGTAAACTTGTTACGCTTCCCACTAATAACAATGTTTTTCAATTCTTCCGCTCTTCCCTCCGCTCTTCCTCTTTCCATGCCAATAGCTTCTCCTTCTGCCCTACCTTCTGCCCTGCCCTCTGCCCTGCCTTTTGCCTCACCGTCCGCGTAGCTTCCGCTGAGCATCGTTTTTTCGGTACTGATGATATCCCAATATTTCGCATAGGTCGCCAATTCCGCAGGCGTAAAGGCGCCTTCTTCGCATAAGTCCACCGCCTTTCTTATATTTTTATTGGATAACAATTCTTTAGACACATTACGGGTATTATCTTCCACTTCTCTAAGAAAGCGCAGCCACAGTGCCGCCATTTTCCGGTCGGCCCACTTTTCGGGCTTGAATTTAGGCAGCTCCACCAACACAAACTCCAATCCTTCGATAATTTCATCTGTGTTTTTGCGATTGATGGTCTGGTAATGATGGTAAAATTCAGGCGTTTTGTGGTCGAATATGTCGTTAATAATGCCCAAACCATATACCGGTTGCAGCAATTTAAAATCTTCACCGATCTTTAATTGATCCACATAGGCTTTGGAGGCGTTAAACACCATGCGGTTGGAGAACGCCGTGACCCAATACATTTGCATTTCCACTATAAACTGACGACCGTAATTGTCTTCACAGCGCACGTCCACAATGGAATTTTTCTTTGCCGGGTTATCGGGCACCTGCTCCGGCGAGAGGTATGTGATGCGTTTTATCAATTGCCCGGGAGATAAGGGCATCAGGGCATTTAAGAAACTTATCAACAAATCGGGGTGTTTGCCGAAGATACGTTTAAACGTCAAGTCGTTTTTTGGGTCAAGATAACGTGGCATTTCTTGTAAGATTTTCGATTTAACGCTACAAAGGTAGTTAAAAATTTCATATATCCTAATAACCTGAGAAAAACGGCGTTTTATTTCTCTTTCACAATTTGCAGTTCAATATAATCCATTAGCGTTAAAACGCGTTGGCTACGCTGATGAAGTCGGCCGCTTTCAGTGAAGCGCCGCCAATCAGTCCGCCGTCGATGTCGGGTTGGCCGAACAGTTCGGGCGCGGTGGTTGGGTTGCAGCTTCCCCCATAAAGAACAGGCGTGCGGTCTGCAGCAGCGCCAAAGGTGTCCTTCAGTACTTTGCGGATGTAGGCGTGCACTTCTTGCGCCTGTGCCGAGGTGGCTGTTTTTCCCGTACCGATAGCCCATACCGGCTCATACGCAAGGATAATTTTTTCAAAGTCGGCGGCAGGAAGTTGGCAAATAACAGATTGCAATTGTGTATTGACCACTTCAAATTGTTTTCCCGCTTCGCGTTCGCCCAGTTTTTCGCCGATGCAGAAAATAGGCGTAAGGTTGTGTTTCAGCGCTATTTTCACTTTTTCCAGCAGTATCTCGTTGGTTTCGCCGTAGTACTCGCGGCGTTCCGAGTGGCCGATGATACAATACTGCACATCGATAGAGGCGAGCATGGCAGCCGACACTTCGCCGGTGTAGGCGCCCGATTCATGATTGGCGCAGTTTTGCGCCGCAATGCCGACGCCGGCTTTGCAGAGGGGCCCGGCAAAACAGCACAGGTGCGTAAACGGCGGCGCCACAATGAGTTTGACGTCGTTGTTTACGGCGCTTTTCTTTTCAATAATCTCCTGAATCAGTTTCTCTCCTTCTTCATACGTGGTATTCATCTTCCAGTTTCCGGCTACAATCTTGTTTCTCATATTATTCATGTATTTATGTGTTAATATTTTTTTTTAAAGCGCGAAAGTAAATAAAAATTTTTAACTTTGCAGCCTATTTATGGAAAAAAAAACGATTAAATACACTTTTCTCTTTTTCTGCCTTGGCATAGTCTTGTTTCTGCTGTTTGTTGCCGATTTGTTTGCGGGCTCCGTATTGTTGCCTGTGGGTGAGGTGTGGGCGGCATTGACCGGTGGCGCCGACGCGTCGGAAACCACCCGGGCCATTGTACTTAATTTTCGCATACCCAAAGCGATAGTGGCTTTGTTGGCAGGTATATCCTTGTCGGTTAGCGGTTTGCAGATGCAGACCATTTTCAAAAATCCGTTAGCCGACCCTTATGTGCTGGGAATCAGTTCGGGCTCAAGCCTTGGCGTGGCGCTTTTCGTGTTGGGAACGGCTTTTTGGGGTGGTTTTTCCGGCTTGTGGATGCAAAATTTAGGCTTGGCGCTTGCCGGATGGATTGGCGCTTTCGTGATGCTTGCCGTGATTATGGCAGCTTCCATACGTTTGCGCGATACCATGTCGCTGCTGGTACTCGGCATCATGGTGGGTGGTGTGGTGTCGGCGGTGGTGGGCATCATGCAGTATTTTAGCGAAGCGGCGGCGCTTAAAACGTATGTGTTGTGGACAATGGGAAGTTTCAGCGCGGTGCCGGCCGGACAGTTGGGCATGATGATTCCGGCTATTTTGCTGGGTCTGCTGCTGGCTTTTTTTACCATGAAATGGCTCGACGCCCTGATGTTGGGCGATGAATACGCCCGCACCATGGGCTTAAATGTACGGCGCGCCCGCACCGTACTTATTATCAGTTCGGGGTTTTTGGCAGGAACCGTTACGGCGTTTTGCGGCCCCATCGGCTTTATCGGTATTGCCGTGCCGCACTTGTCGCGCATGCTGTTTCAAACCGCCAATCATCGCGTGCTCATGCCTGCTACGGTATTGCTGGGCGGGGTGATGATGCTGTTCAGCGATTTGGCGTCGCAACTGCCGGGCGCCGACAGTGTGCTGCCTATTAACACCATCACCGCATTACTGGGAATACCTGTGATTGTATTTGTTATTTATCGTAATCAACGCGGTTATTAATGAACGTAACCATATACATAAAACATCTTTCCATAGGGTACCCGAATCCTTCAAGTACGGCTAAAGGCATTATCTTGCCGCCCATCAACGCTTCGCTGGCGCCGGGTGAACTGGTGGCTATTGTCGGACGCAACGGGATAGGGAAAAGCACTTTCTTGCGGACACTTGTGGGCTTGCAACCCGCTATCGACGGGCTTATCGAAATTAACGACAAACCGCTTTATGCGTATAAAAAAGATGAATTGTCGCGTCTCATGGGTTTCGTATCCACGGATATTACCCGGATTCCGCACCTGAAAGTGTTTGATTTGGTGGCGCTTGGTCGTTTCCCTTACACCGGATGGATGGGGAAATTGAAGGTGAACGACAAAATGGTGATTTATGATGCGCTTGAAATGGTGGGCTTGCGTACCATGGCATGGCGCAATGTCGATACGCTGAGTGACGGCGAGCGCCAGCGCACGTTGATAGCCCGCGCTTTGGTGCAGGATACGCCGGTCATGATTCTGGACGAGCCTACGGCCTACCTTGACGTTATCCATAAATATGAGGTGATGGATTTATTACGCCAGATTGCGCACAAGGAGAATAAAATTGTACTGTTTTCTACCCACGACCTGAATATTGCACAAAATATGGTAGATAAAGTATGGCTGGTAACCAAGTCGGAGTTGATAGAAGGCGCGCCGGAAGATATGGTGATGTCTTCTGTTTTTGAAAAACTCGTAACGCGGACGTCCATCCGTTTCGACCGTATAGCCGGTGAATTTGAAATGGGCAAGCGCCTGCTGAAAACCATGGCTGTGCACAGCAAGCAGGATATTCGCTGGATTCGTCATGCTTTGCAGCGCTTTGGCTATAGGGCCTTGCAAAATCCCACAACCACTCCCGACAATACACCCGAATTGCTGTTTGAAGTAAACCGCAACGGCTTGCGCCTGTCCTATAATTACGGGATGGAACGGCATACGTTCACCTCTGTGTATGCCTTGGGACAATACCTGCGCGCGCTGCCCGATTAAGGATGTGCCGGCGCGGTTAGTACCCCAATATTTTCAACATGGATTTGTAGGTTTGTTCTTTACTGAACAGTTTCGTATTATATTCGCCGGACTTTTCGTCCACATCAATAATAATGTGCTTCGGGCCGGGTTGCAGACAGTGTTGCAGTCCGCCCACTCCGCCAATGGTGTCCTGATAGGCGCCGGTGTGGAAAAATCCGACGTATTGCGGCACCTCATCGCTATCATACAAACGGGGAAGGAAAATGGCATTGGCGCGGGTATCGGCATTGTAGTAATCTTGACTGTCGCAGGTCAATCCGCCGAGGAACACCCGCTGGTATTCCCTGTCCCAATTGTTTATGGGCAATTGGACAAACCGTTGTTTCAGCGCCCACGTGTCGGGCAGTGTGGTCATGAAAGAGCTGTCAATCATATACCAGCGTTCGCGGTCGTTTTGTTGCTTTTGGCCTAAAATAGAATAAATAATTGCGCCGCTTTCGCCCACGGTGAAGCTTCCAAATTCACTGAATATGTTCGGTTCAGGCACGTCATGTTGGGTACACATGCTCTTAATTTGACTGATTATTTCCTCCGTCAAATATTCGTAATCGTAATCAAAAGCTAAGGAATTTTTGATGGGGAAGCCCCCGCCGATATTCAGACTTTCCAATTCGGGACATATTTTCTTCAACTCACAATACACACTCACGCATTTCGACAGTTCGTTCCAGTAGTAGGAATTGTCGCGAATACCGGTATTGATGAAAAAATGTAACATTTTTAAGCTGAACATCCTGTTTTTTGCTAATTTCTGCCGGTAAAAGTCCAAAATATCGCTGTAGCGTATCCCCAAACGGGAGGTGTAGAAGTCAAATTTCGGCTCTTCCTCGGCGGCAATGCGTATGCCTATTTTGCAGGGCTCCGTCACGTATTTCGACAGGGTCTGAAGCTCATCCATATTGTCGAGCACCGGAACGGTGTTGCTCCAGCCGGAGTTAATAAGCCCAGCAATATTTTCAATATACAGTTCTTTTTTAAACCCGTTGCATACAATATAGCGGTCTTTCTCAATGAGTTTCATCTCGTGAAGGGCTTCAATCAGGTTAATGTCGTAGGCCGATGAGGTCTCAAGGTGAATATCGTTCTTCAACGCTTCCTCAAGCACAAAGTGAAAGTGGGAGCTTTTCGTACAGTAGCAATAATGATAATCGCCCTGGTAATCGACTTTCGCCATGGCGACATTAAACATGCGTTTCGCCTTCTGGATTTGCTGACTTATTTTGGGTAGATAGGTAATTCTTAACGGCGTTCCGTATTGCTCAATCACCTCCATTAAGGGGATGTTGTTAAAGTGCAATTCATTGTCCACAGTTTTAAATTCCGGTTGCGGAAATTCAAAAGTCTGTTCAATCAAATCAATGTATTTGTTCTTCATTTTTCAGATATAGGTGAATTACTTTGACGAAAAAAATAACAAGTAACTTAGTTGAAGTTCCAAAAAAGTGTGCAAATATAAAGATTATTTTTGAATTATGCAATAAAAACTGTCAAAATGTCATCTTTTTATGTATGGCAAGGAATTTGTTAATTTGTAGAGAAAAACGAAAAGGAATAATATATGAACTTGAATAATTTTACTATAAAATCGCAGGAAATTGTGCAACACGCCATACAAATGGCGCAAAGCGCCTCCCAACAAGCGGTGGACAGCGGGCATTTGCTGAAGGCCATGTTAGCTGATAATGAGGGTATCACGGGCTTGCTGCTGCGTAAGCTCGGGGTGGCTTTGCCTGCCTTGACGAAAGCGGTGAATGATGCGGTGGAACATTATCCGAAAGTGACGGGCGGCGAGCCTTACCTGTCGTCGTATGCCAATAAGGCGCTGCAAAAAGCGCAGGAATATGCTACGAAGATGGGCGACCAGTTTGTGTCGATAGAACATATTTTGCTGGGCTTGCTTGGCGAGGGCGACAATATCGCCCAACTGATGAAAGACAGTGGGATTAACGAAAAAGATTTAAAGGCGGCCATTGCGGAACTGCGTAAAGGTGCAAAAGTAAATAGCGCTTCGGCGGAAGAAGCGTACGATGCGCTGAACCGTTATGCGGTAAACCTGAACGAGCAGGCGCGCACAGGTAAGCTCGACCCGGTGATTGGGCGCGACGACGAAATACGCCGTGTATTGCAGATTTTGAGCCGCCGGACGAAAAATAACCCTATTTTAGTGGGCGAACCGGGCGTGGGGAAAACGGCTATTGCCGAAGGCATTGCACACCGTATTATTATAGGCGATGTGCCGGAAGATTTGCGTTCGAAGCAAATTTTTTCGCTCGACATGGGGGCGCTGATTGCCGGCGCCAAATATAAAGGTGAATTTGAAGAACGCCTGAAAGCGGTGGTGCGCGAGGTGTCGGCGGCGGCCGGCGAGATTATTTTGTTTATTGACGAAATCCACACCTTGGTGGGCGCCGGCAAAAGCGAGGGCGCCATGGACGCCGCCAATATCCTGAAACCCGCACTGGCGCGCGGCGAGCTGCGTGCAGTGGGCGCCACAACCTTGGATGAATACCAGAAATATTTTGAGAAGGACAAGGCGCTGGAGCGCCGGTTCCAAATAGTCATGGTGGACGAGCCGTCGGTGCCCGACGCGATTTCCATCCTGCGGGGATTGAAAGAACGCTACGAAAACCACCATAAAGTACGCATCAAGGATGAAGCGATTATTGCGGCGGTGGAGCTCTCTACCCGCTACATCTCGTCGCGCTACCTGCCCGACAAGGCCATCGACTTGATTGATGAAGCGGCGGCGCGCCTGCGCCTTGAAATGAATTCGGTGCCGCAACCGATTGACGAACTCGACCGCAAAGTGCGCCAGCTTGAGATTGAGCGGGCGGCCATTAAGCGCGAAGGCGACGAGAAGAAATTGAAAGAACTGTCGAAGCAAATCGGTGATTTTGAAGAACAGCTTACGGCGCAACGCGCACTCTGGAAAGAAGAGAAAGATTTGGTGGACGCCATTCAAAAGAACAAACAGTTGATTGAAGACTTGAAATTTCGCGCCGAAGACGCCGAACGGCGCGGTGATTACGGCGCTGTGGCGGAAATACGCTATGGCAAAATGATAGAGGCGGAGAAAGAAATTGAACGATTGAACAAACAGAAAGAAGAACGCAATTTTACGTTGGTGGACGAAGAAGTGGATGCGGAAGACATTGCCGAAGTGGTGGCCAAGTGGACGGGTATTCCGGTACAACGCATGTTGCAGAGCGAGCGGGAAAAATTGCTCGACATGGAACAGGTGTTGTATGGCCGGGTAGTGGGGCAGGAGGAGGCCATTGCCGTTATTTCCGATGCAGTGCGCCGGAGTCGTGCGGGATTGCAGGATGCACGGCGGCCTATCGGTTCGTTTTTGTTTCTGGGCACTACCGGCGTGGGCAAAACCGAGCTGGCTAAAGCCCTGGCCGATTTCCTGTTTAACGATGAGAATATGATGACGCGCATCGACATGAGCGAATATCAGGAACGCCATGCTGTGAGCCGCTTGATGGGGGCGCCTCCGGGCTATGTGGGTTATGAAGAAGGCGGGCAATTGACCGAGGCGGTGCGCCACAAGCCTTATTCGGTGGTGCTGCTCGACGAAATCGAAAAAGCGCATCCCGATGTGTTTAATGTGCTGCTGCAAGTCCTCGACGATGGCCGCCTCACCGACAACAAAGGCCGCACGGTGGATTTCAAGAATACGATTATCATCATGACGTCGAACGCCGGGTCGCACCTGATACAAGAAAACCTGGGCAAACTCACCGACAGCAACCGTGACCAACTGCTGGCCGAGAGCAAGCAGGAAGTGCTCGAACTGTTGCGGCAAACCATCAGGCCGGAGTTCCTGAACCGCATTGACGAAATTGTGATGTTCAACCCGCTAACGGAAAATAATATCCGCAAAATTGTGGAATTGCAATTGAACAACTTGAAGAAACTGCTTGCCAATAGCGGCGTCGAACTTGAACTTACAGACTTTGCGCTCAACTATCTGGTGCAGCGCGGATACGACCCGTTGTATGGCGCACGGCCGGTGAAGCGGGTGTTGCAGCGTGAAATTACCAATGAATTGGCCAAAGAAATACTGCAGGGAAAAGTGAACGCAGCGCATCTGGTTATGGTCGATTACTTCGGCGATGGCTTGGTGTTTAGCAATAAAAAAGAAAAGAAAACTTAATGTTTGCTTAACGCATAC
>JAIRLC010000042.1 GCA_031259645.1 Prevotellaceae bacterium
ATGCATAATTATAAAGACATTATCAGATATAATCCCGGCAAGCGTTTCGGAAAACCCTGCATCAGAGAAACGCGGATTACCGTATATGATGTGTTAAGTTGGTTGGCATCGGGCTTGTCGTTTGAAGAAATACTTGCAGATTTTCCCGAATTAACCAAACAGGATATTTTGGCATGTCTTGCTTTTTCAGCCGAAAGAGAACACCGCTTGCAATATGCATAAAATAAAATTACTTTTCGACCAAAACATATCTTTTCGTATTCTTCGCCATTTGCCGGATATTTTCTTAAATAGCCAACAAGTACGAATCATAGGATTAGAAAATGCCGCAGATTTGGAAATATGGGAGTATGCCCGAAGTAATGGCTTCATGATAGTAACCTTTGATGCGGATTTTTACGACATCAGTCTTGTTAAAGGCCATCCGCCGAAAATCGTATGGCTGCGAACAGGCAATACTACCACAGCCGGAATTGTTGAATGTTTATTTGCCAACCGGTTTAATATTTTCGCTTTTATCGACGACCCGGAACAGAATTGTTTGGAAATTCGTTGAATTTTCTACCAGACATTGCCTGCCCTTTGACCCACCCGGGTTTGACGTCGACAGTCAAATCACTAAAGAGGGAGTTCCCCACCTGAAAAGGGGAAGCCCCCAACCGAAAAGGGGAAGCCCCCAACCGAAAAGGGGAAGCCCCCAACTGAAAAGGGGAAGCCCCTAGTTGGGACAAGGTTCTACCTTGTCCCGATTATCCCAGTCCTCACCCCCCGGCCCCCTCTCCCATTGGGAGAGGGGGAGGAACCGGCGCCCGCAAGGGCGCTATTTTCATAACCGCGGGGCGTGTGACGTAGGCGCAGGGTGTATGCAATACGCCCCAACAATGAACAATAATTTGATTTGCGATTTTTGATTTGCGATTTACGAATAAACAACTCAACAGTTAAACAATTCAACAAGTCAACGTGACTATGAAAAAACTTTCAACTATCAACTTTCAACTATCAACTATTGTCGTATCACCTCCACCTCGCCGGAGAGGCCGAGTTTGAGGATGGACGAGGGTTTGCCGGTGGCGCCCTTGTCCATGAGGGCGGGCACAATGAAATCAACGCCTTGTTTTATGTCGTCCGGAATATCGCGGAAAGTGGCGGGCGCCGGTGTATTGGATACATTGGCGGAGGTTGAAATAATGGGTTTTTTAAACCGGCGCAACAACGCTTTGCAAAACGCATGTTGCACCACGCGGATTGCTACGCTTCCGTCGGCGGCTGTGACATTGGGGGCAAGGCCTGTCGCCTGCGGATAAATAATGGTTAAAGGTTGCAGGGCTACTTCCACCAAGGAATACGCCATGTCGGGCACTTGTTGTACATACCGTTCTACCATGTCCATGCTGTCGGCTAACAGGATAAGGCTTTTGCTTCCGGTGCGTTGCTTCAGGGCGAATATTTTTTCTACGGCCTGCTCGTTAGTGGCGTCGCAACCTATGCCCCACAAGGTGTCGGTGGGATACAGCAACAATCCTCCGCGTTGTAACACTTCGAGCGTTTGCGTAACAATCTCGTCTATTAGCTTAACTCCTGATATACCTTCCATATATTTTTTGCGATATGGTCTTCGTTGAACTGTTGTGCATAGTTTATGCCTTTGTCAATCATTTGCTGCCTGAACGGTTTGTCGTCGATGGTTTTCAGGATGGCCTTTGCAAAGCCTTGTTCATCGAGCGGCTCTACATATAAACTGCCGGGGCCGCCGGCTTCGGGCAGGCTCGAACTGTTGGCCGCCACCACCGGGATTTTTGAATGTAGCGCTTCGAGCAAAGGAATACCGAAACCCTCAAATAGCGAAGGACAGCAAAAGGTTTGCGCTTGCTGGTAAATAGCGGGCAAGTGGTGGAAAACGGTATGATGCAGGAACACGATACGCTTTTCCAAACGATTGGCTGTGATGTATTGTTGTATTTGATGGAAGTAAGAAGTAGGGCTCCCCACCACGACCAACTTAAGCGGCTCCGGCAATACATGCAATGCTTTTACAAGGGTAAGCAAATTCTTTCGTGACTCAATGGTGCCGACATACAACACATAATCATCGGGCAATTTATACAGCGCTTTCACTTTCTTTTTTTCAATATCGGAACATATCCGGTAAAATTGCGGGTCACAGCCCTGATACACCAGCCTGATTTTTTTCTCGTCGGCATTAAAAAACGAAATCAATTCTTGCCGGGTTTGTTCGCTGATGGCAATAATCAAATCGGCGCGCTTGCAAGCCGATGCATATTTTTGGGTATAAATCCACCGGTCGATGGTTTTATAATATTCGGGATAACGTAGAAATATAAGGTCGTGGATGGTCACCACCGTACGTGTTTTAGACGCAATGCCAACAGGCAATTCGGCGGTGAGGCCATGGAACAATTCTATCCTGTCGAAATTAATATCGGTTTTCATGCCGTAAGTGCGCCACGCGGCAGGCAAGCGTTTGAGCATGCCTTCGGGTCCCCGCACATTGATGTTGGGGCGGTTGGCAAACGTCAGCAGCGGGTGTTTTTTGTAGAAAGTAGTGTATAAAAAATACTGGTTATCGGGGTAATATTCGGATAAAATAGAGATGGTTGACCGGCTGTAATTCCCCAAGCCTGTGAAATTTTTAAACGCCCTTTTGGCATCAAATCCTATACGCATAAATACAATTCTTAACTCTTAGTTTTTAACTCTTAATTCTTAACTCTACAATCACCGGATAATGGTCGGAAAACGATATGCCGCAGTGTTTTCATGGCTCTTAAAAATACATTCTTCCTTTACGCTGCCAATATTTAACGAGGATAAATCCGAAAACCATGCCGCCTATGTGGGCGAAATGGGCAATATTGCTGCCGGTTTGGCTTAATCCTAAAACAAGCTCGAATACGCCGCAGATGACCACAAACCATTTCGCCTTGATGGGTATGGGCGGGAAAAGCATTTGTATGACATTGTTGGGGAACAGCATGCCGAATGCCAGCAGTACGCCGAACACCGCGCCCGATGCGCCAACAGTGGGCGTTATCAACAAGTAGTGATATTCTATTTGATTAAAGGATAAACTTTCGAGCCAATTGACGCCGGTGTGGAAGGCTGCCGCACCCAGTCCGGTAACTAAATAATAGATGAGGAACTTTTTCCCGCCCCATACCTGTTCCAGTGTCGTGCCGAAAATCCAGAACATCCACATGTTGAAAAAGAGATGAAAAAAGCTGCCATGCATGAAAATGTGGGTGAGGAACTGATAAGGCTTGAAAAGAGGAGAAGCCGGATAGAACAGCGCGAATTTTTCTATCATAAACGCCTCATTAATGAAAGTAGCCAGCAACATCAGCACATTGATGATGATGATGTTTTTCACTACAGGGGGTATTGTACTAAAAAAACCGGATGAATTGAACTTGAACATGCACTTAATTTTTAAGCAATTTTTTATCTAATTCTTCTATGGGAATAATATGCATTACCGGTTTCCCGGCGGGACATATTGAAGGCGTTTCGCAGGCAAAAAGCCGGTCGATGAGGGCTTGTGCTTCTTCGGGCTTAAGCGTTTCTGCCGCATAGCCTGCGGCGGTTTTGGCAAGCGAAGCGGCAAGGGTGGTTTGCCGGTGCTCTTTTAACTGCGCGGCGATGTGATGCAACTCTTCTAAAAGCGTTTGTATCCACTCCTGCATGTCAACGCCGGCAAGGTCGGGCGGAAGTCCGTTAATGGCAATGGTGTGGTTGCCGAGCGCCGCCATGTCGTAGCCCAGCAGCCGTAATTCATCAAATACCGGCTCAAGTAAAAGGTAGTCCTCAGGGCGCAATTCCACACTTTCGGGGAATACCTGTTGTTGCGAAGCATGTTGATGATTGGCTAAGCGGAGAATATATTCTTCATAGTAGATACGTTGCCGCGCGCGGCGTATATCAACGAGCATCACCCCCGATTTCACAGGCGTAAGAAGATATTTTCCTTTTATCTGAATGAAAGAGAGGCTTACCGTTGCGGGAATGTGGGATGATGGCGCGACGTCAGGCGCATCCAACCCCTCGTATAATTTTTTCCAGTTCGAATCAATTGGTTTTTCTTTGTGGTATGTTGTGCCGGTTTTTCTTTCTTCTTCAAACGGATTAAAATGGGGATCAATATCAATTTTCGGTGCGGCGGGCATCGCTGTGTTTTTGCGTATCACAGGAAATTCCGGCGCGCCTTCGGTGTCAAAGTCGATAGATGGCGCTACCGCAAACTTTGATAAAGTTTCGCGCACAGCCGCGTTGAGCATTTGAAAAATCACCGATTCGTCGGCAAATTTTATTTCTGTCTTCGCCGGATGAATATTCACATCTATGTTGACAGGCGGGATTTCAAAATAAATAAAATACGTGGGAAACGTGTCGGGCGACCGTACAAGGAGCTTGTCATAAGCCGAAATAATGGCTTTCTGTAAATAAGGACTGCGGAAATAGCGGCGATTGACAAAGAAAAACTGGTTTCCGCTATTGCGCCGTGCGCTTTCAGGCTTCCCAATAAATCCACGGATGTTGACCATAGACGTTTCTACCTGCACGTCGATCAATTGTTGATTGAGGTTTTTCCCCATGAGATTAACAATCCGCTGGCGCAGTGTAGAAGGCGCTAAATGGTAAAGTTCGTTGTTTTTATCGTATAATTTCATTTCCACTTCGGGGCGACAGAGCGCCACACGTGAAAATTCATTAACAATATGTTTAAGTTCCACCGTTTCCGATTTCAGGAATTTCCGGCGGGCAGGAACGTTGTAAAACAAATTTTTCACGCTGATGGACGTGCCTGTATGGGCGGCTGCCGGCGTTTGCTGTGCCGGCTCGCCGGCCATGAGATGCACTTGCGTGCCTACTTCGTCGTCGGCGCGGCGGGTAAGCATGGTTACCTCGGCCACAGCAGCAATGGAAGCCAGCGCTTCGCCGCGAAACCCGAAAGTGTGCAGGGTTTGTAAGTCGTCAATATGTTGTATCTTTGAAGTAGCGTGACGTTCAAAGGACATGCGGGCGTCGGAGGGGCTCATGCCGCAACCGTTGTCGGTTATTTGTATGAGTGTGCTTCCGGCGTCGCTCACCACCACAGTAATGGATGTAGCGCCGGCGTCAACAGCGTTTTCGAGCAGTTCTTTCACTACGGAGGCAGGACGTTGTACGACTTCACCCGCAGCAATTTGGTTGGCAATATAATCGGGAAGCAGTTGAATCATCCGGCAACTTTTTGTAAAACAATTTCTATAAATTTTGAAAAATAAAGAGCGGCCAGCAACAATGCGGCAATGGTGGCGAGAAAAATAATACGTCCCATCGTGCCGACAGGATTTCGTTTGTGGCTCCGTTGCCGTATTTCCTGAAAGCAGCCCCGGACGAGCAATGGCTGGGATTTTTTGTTGCGTGTTTCTCTGGCTTCTTTTTCGGG
>JAIRLC010000151.1 GCA_031259645.1 Prevotellaceae bacterium
GCAGTATCGAAACTTGAGGTCCTATTTTTAGGGTATTTCCTGTGTTTAATTTTCTGAAACCTTTCGCCGCATCAATAGTATTTAACCGGGAAAGCTGCCGTTCTGCCATTTCATGCAAAAAGGTGTCGAATTCGACACCTTTAAAGGTCGGGTTATGCAACAACTCCCAAGTGCCAAGAAACTCAATAGTGTTGCGATTGCGCATCCAATTACGGATATGGTCTTCGCCCTCCTGTCCTTTCACCATATCGGTCAGGCAAATATAATCGTTATTGTTTTCCGTTGCAATTGATATTTGTA
This sequence comes from Prevotellaceae bacterium, assembly GCA_031259645.1. Classification (GTDB taxonomy): domain Bacteria; phylum Bacteroidota; class Bacteroidia; order Bacteroidales; family UBA932; genus JAIRLC01. The sequence continues at coordinate 301 of JAIRLC010000151.1, forward strand.
TGTCTTGTACCGTTATTACACTTATTTTTGCCATGGTATTTTTCTGTTTTAACAGTATAAAAGTATAATATTTTTTTGATATAAAGAAATTTATATCTTTTTATTCAATACGCAATTCCTGCTTGATGCGCTCGAATTTAGCCTGAAGCGCGGTCGTTTCCTCATCGAATTGCGCCTTGTCTTTCAAATCGGCGCGTACGCCAAAATAGAATTTGATTTTCGGCTCGGTGCCCGACGGTCGTACGGACACAATAGTGCCGTCGTGGGTGATGAATTGCAATACATTCGACTTTTGCATGTGGATAGGCGTGCGCTGGCCGGTAAGTAAATCAACAGACTCCGATTTGAGGTAATCGTGAATACACACCACCTTTGAGCCATCAATGCTTTGCGGCGGGTTGTCGCGAAATCCGGCCATCATTTGTTGTATTTGGGCCAGCCCGTCTTTGCCTTTTTTAGTAATGGGAATAAGCGTTTCCTTGTAATACCCGTATTCTGTGTAGATATCGAGTAATACCTCATACATGGTTTTTCCTTGTGACGCCGCCCACGCCGCCATCTCGGCAAGGGTGCAGCAGGTAGCTACAGCGTCTTTGTCGCGGACAAATTCGCCGATGGTATATCCAAAACTCTCTTCACCGCCGCCGATAAATACCTTCTTCCCTTCTTGCTCACGGACAACTTCGGCAATGAACTTAAATCCTGTAAACACATTGTAATATTCCACGCCGAATCGCTCTGCGAGTGTCTTCATGAGGTTTGTGGTGACAATGGTTTTGATGATATATTCTTTGCCGGTGAGTTTGCCGAGTTCCTTCCATCTGCGCAGCAGGTAATAGGTGAGGAGTGACGCGGTTTGATTGCCGTTGAGTAAGATAAATTCTTTTTTACTGTTGCGGATGGCAAGCCCCACGCGGTCGGCGTCAGGGTCGGAGGCCATAATCATATCGGCGCCTGAGGCCGTGGCTTTTTCAATAGCCATTTTAAACGCGCCGGGCTCTTCGGGGTTTGGCGATTCAACCGTTGGGAAATTTCCATCGCTCACATCCTGTTCCGGCACCCTGATGATATTGCTGAATCCTTTGCGGCGCAAGGCTTCAGGGATAAGCGTTACACCTGTGCCATGTAGGGGTGTATAAACAATGCGTATTTGATTGTTTTGTTGTATGGCGTCGGGCGAAAGTTCCAAACTCAATATTTTCTCCAGATAGGCTTCATCAATTTCTTTGCCGATACGTTTGATGCTTTCTTCATGGCCGCTGAATTGTACCATTGCCGGATCGGTAATTTTTTCCACTTCGGCGATAATGTTGGCGTCATGTGGCGCCGTAACCTGTGCGCCGTCGTCCCAGTAAGCTTTGTAGCCGTTGTATTCCTTAGGGTTGTGTGATGCGGTGATCACTACGCCGCTCTGGCAGCCTAAGTGCCGGATGGTGAAACTGAGTTCAGGCGTGGGACGCATGCCGTCGAAAAGGAAAACCTTGATGTCGTTGGCGGCAAAAACTTCGGCTGTGATTTGGGCAAAATAGGCGCTGTTGTTGCGGCTATCATGCGTAATGGCCACTTTGATTTCATCCAAGTGCGGGAAACTTTTCTTGAGGTAATTGGCCAATCCTTGCGTAGCCATCCCCACCGTATATTTATTCATGCGGTTGGTGCCTACCCCCATAATGCCACGAAGGCCGCCGGTGCCGAATTCGAGATTTTTATAAAAACTTTCTTCCAATTCTTTTGGATTCGTATCGACTAATTTCTTGACCTGTGTTTTGGTTTCTTCGTCATAGCTTCCTGTGAGCCATGCTTCGATCCGTTGTTTTATCATTTGTTCCATAATTTTTTTGGTTAGATTATACAATTTTTTTTTGAAAACATCGCAGGAGCGCATCTTCCCATGAGGGGATGACGAGTCCATATATTGTTTTTATTTTTTCTTTACTTAGTATGCTGTATGTAGGGCGTGTGGCTTTGGTCGGATATTCGGCGGTAGTTACCGGATGTATGGTGCAGTTACAATGTCCGAGTTGCATGATGCGCCGGGCAAAATCAAACCACGTGCACACCCCTTCATTGGTGTAATGATACACGCCCGGAACGAATTTCTTTGTGCCCTGTGTCACCCTGTCGATTATGGTAAGTATAGCTTCGGCAAGGTCGGCGGCATAAGTGGGAGATCCGTGCTGGTCGTTCACCACATGGAGGGTGGGGCGTTCGGCTCCAAGACGCAGCATGGTGTTTACAAAGTTATTGCCTTCGCAGGTATAAAGCCATGCGGTGCGTATCACCATGGTTTGCGGGTGCGACAAGGCGGCTTTCTCTCCGGCAAGTTTGCTTCTTCCGTAAGCCGATTGTGGATTTGATGCGTCTTCTTCGGTATATGGCGTTGTCTTTGTTCCGTCAAATACATAATCGGTAGAAATATGAATAAGGCGTGACTGACATTCGCCGGCTGCTTCGGCCAAGTTTTGTACGGCGGCGGCGTTAATGGCGAAAGCCTTGTCTTCTTCCTCTTCCGCTTTGTCCACAGCGGTGTAGGCCGCACAATTAATAATAAACGCCGGATGATGTGTGCGTACATAAGCCATCACTTCATGGTTGCCGGTGAGGTTTAAGTTGTGAATGTCGGTACACAGCAATTGCAGCGCGGGGTGGCGGGTGGCTGCTTCCTGCAGGTCGCGTCCCAGTTGGCCGTTACATCCGGTAATAAGTATTTTTTTAATCATTCCCTTTATTTCAACAACACGAAGGTAATAATATTTTTTTAATTTAAAATAATTACTATCTTTGTAGGAACTTATGGAGCATTTTGTCGTATCGGCCAGAAAATATCGCCCCTTGACCTTTGAATCGGTTGTGGGGCAGGAGAACATTGGGACAACGTTGAAAAATGCCATTCAGCGCAAGCAGTTGGCGCATGCCTATTTGTTCTGTGGCCCGCGCGGTGTGGGAAAAACAACGTGTGCCCGTATTTTCGCAAAGACCATTAATTGTCAAAACCTTACGCCGGAACTGGAGGCGTGCGGTGAATGTGAATCATGCCGTTCATTTGCCGAAGGCCGTTCGTACAGTATTCATGAATTGGACGCGGCCTCCAATAATTCGGTGGATGATATTCGCGTGCTTACCGATCAGGTGCGTGTGCCGCCGCAGATAGGCCACTACAGCGTATATATTATTGACGAGGTGCACATGCTTTCGTCCAACGCTTTCAATGCTTTCCTGAAAACCTTGGAAGAGCCGCCGGCGCATGCCATTTTTATTTTGGCAACCACCGAAAAACACAAGATACTCCCTACCATTTTGTCGCGCTGCCAGATCTATGATTTCAATCGTATTTCCATCCCCAACATGGTGAAACATTTGGCGAATATTGC
>JAIRLC010000056.1 GCA_031259645.1 Prevotellaceae bacterium
CGCCAAAATTTTCCATGCAAATTCCTTAAAAGAACCCAGCTCCTCGCTTTCCATAATTTTAGCCAAGTAAAGGATGATGCCGATTTTAGCCAAATCGGCCGGGTTAAAGGTGATGCCGAATATGGAGATAGCTCGTGTGGCGCCCCGCACCTCTTCGCCGATGAACGGAGTGATGATGAGTAATATGACGCTAACAATCAAAAATGGAATAGCCAGTCGCCGGTACCAACCAATGGGAACGCGGTGCGACATATAAATAGCCCCAAAACTTGCGAGCACCAAAAAACTCTGTTTGAGCAGCGGCATCATGAAAGCTTCCTTCGAACCAACCGATGAATAGATGGTTAATATCGACAGGAGGAATAGCAATACTATCATCAGCCAGATAACTTTATCGCCTTTAATTTTTTGTGAAAGAGATTTTATCATGATACCCGCAATTAAGGATTAGAGGTTACGTACCGCTTCTTTAAATTGACATCCGCGGTCTTTATAATTTTTAAACAAATCGAAACTCGCACAAGCCGGCGAGAGTAATACGGTATCGCCCGGCATTGCCAATGTATAGGCCGTCTCCACGGCATCGGCCGCCGAATGTACATCCACCATGGTGGGAACAAGATTGCCAAACGCACGGTGCAATTTTTCATTATCCACACCAAGACAGATAATGGCTTTTACTTTTTCTTTTACCACGTCAAACAGTTCGCTGTAATCGTTCCCTTTATCTGTACCGCCGGCAATCCACACCACGTCGGTGGTCATGCTTTCCAGCGCATACCACGCGGCATTTACGTTGGTGGCTTTGCTGTCGTTCACGTAAAGCACATCGCGCACTTTCAGCACGGCCTCAAGGCGATGTTCCACGCCTTTAAACGTCATGAGACTCTCGCGGATTACGTCGTTCTTTATTTTAAGCACCTGTCCTGCCACCGCCGCAGCCATGGAGTTATAGACGTTGTGCCTGCCTTGCAGCGACAATTCCTGCAACAGCATCGAAAATTCGCAATTGCGATAACGCGCACGCAATTTGTCGTGCGCTACAAACGCGCCCTGTGCCACTTCGCCGGTTTGCGAAAATGGAAGTTGCTGGGCTTTCAATACAATCTTATTCAAGTGTGCCATAGTAACCTCATCATCTGAACAAAAAATGAAACAATCGTCTTCCGACATATTTTGTGTGATGCGGAACTTCGAATCTACGTAGTTCTGCATGTGATGGTCGTAACGGTCTAAGTGGTCGGGGGTAATATTGAGCAATACGGCAATATCGGCTTTGAAGTCGAACATTCCGTCGAGTTGAAAACTGCTAATCTCCAACACGTAGTAGTCGAAATTTTCTGTAGCCACCTGATAGGCGAAACTCTTTCCGATGTTCCCGCCCAAGCCCACATTCAGCCCGGCATTTTTCAGCAGGAAATAAATAATCGACGTGGTGGTTGTTTTTCCATTGCTTCCGGTGATGCATATTTTTTTCGCCTTACTGTAACGCCCGGCAAATTCAATTTCGGAAATCACCGGTGTGCCTTGCGCCATCAGGCTTGCAACTACCGGTGCCGTATCGGGGATACCGGGACTTTTTATTACTTCATCGGCATTATATATTAAATCTTCCGAGTGTTTTCCTTCTTCAAAGGCGACGTCATGTTGTTGCAACATGCGCTTGTAGTCGTCTTGCAGCGTGCCGGAGTCAGACAAAAAAACGTCAAAGCCTTTGACTTTCGCCAAGACTGCCGCACCCACACCACTTTCTCCTCCGCCAAGCACCACTACTCTTTTCATGCCTATCGTACTTTTAAAGTTACTATTGTTAATACCGCCAATAAAATGGCCACGATAAAAAAGCGCATTACAATTTTCGCTTCCGGCAAGGCCTGCGCCGGGCGCTGGATTAAAGCCCGCACATCGCCTTTCTCCTTTTGAAAATGATGATGCAGGGGCGTCATTTTGAATATCCGGCGACCTTCGCCGTATTTGCGTTTCGTGTATTTGAAATAGGCCACTTGCATGACTACCGAGAGGCTTTCCACAAAGAAAATACCGCACAATACCGGAATCAATAATTCTTTGCGCACCACTACGGCAAATACCGCAATAATGGCGCCTATGGCAAGGCTTCCGGTGTCGCCCATAAACACTTGCGCCGGATAGGAATTATACCACAGGAAGCCAATCAGCGCGCCGATAAATGCCGCCATAAACACCACCAGTTCCCCGCTTCGCGGGATATACATGATGTTAAGGTAGTCGGCATAAATCATGTTTCCCGACAGGTAGGCGAATATGCCCAACACCACGCCTATAATAATGGAAACGCCCGGCAACAGGCCGTCCATGCCGTCGGTGAGGTTGGCGCCGTTCGACACCGCCACAATAATAAATATCACCGCCAGCGCATATATAAGCCATCCGGCAATGCCTGAATATTCGCCGGACACAGGCGACAACCACCGGTAGTCAAACTCATTTTCCTTTACAAACGGAATGGTTGTCTTGGTTGTTTTACTTTCGGATACATATACCGTTTTTTGTTCAGCGCTGCCTACCACTTCGGTTTGTGCATTAGGCGTGTTTTTCTCCACCCGCTCCTGAATAACCACATCGTCGCAAAAGTACATGGTGGAAGCCACGATAAGCCCTAACACGACTTGTCCGATAATTTTAAAACGCCCTTGCAGCCCTTCTTTATTTTTACGGAACACTTTGATGTAGTCGTCCAAGAAACCAATACAGCCAATCCATACGGTGGAAATAATCATAAGTTGCACGTACACGTTTAGCAAATTACAAAACAACAACACCGGCACCATGACAGATAACAGGACAATGATACCGCCCATGGTGGGCGTGCCTTTCTTAGCCAACTGTCCTTCGAGGCCGAGGTCGCGTATTTCCTCGCCTATTTGCTTTTGCCGCAAAAAACGGATAATATATTTCCCGAATATCCAAGCAACCAAAAGAGAAAACAACGTGGCCAACGCTGCTCGAAACGACAAGTAGCGAAACAGTCCCGACCCCGGAAAATCAATCAGGCCCTTATTCAAATATTCAAAGAGGTGATACAGCATAGAAAAACTTCCTTATCGTCAAAATGTGTTTGTACTCCTTTAACTTCCTGATATGTTTCATGGCCTTTCCCCGCAATAAGTATAATATCGCCGGGACGCGACAGGTGGATGGCCGTATTGATGGCTTCGCGACGGTCGGCAATGCGGATAGCCCGCGCCGACTCGCCGGGAGAGAGCCCCGCATACATGTCGTCAAGAATGGCATTGGGGTCTTCATTGCGCGGATTGTCGGACGTAAATACCACTTTATCGCTGCCGCCAACGGCAATACGCGCCATTAGCGGGCGCTTGGTCTTGTCGCGGTTGCCGCCGCAACCTACTACGGTAATCAGGCGTTGCTCGTCGTGCCGGATATCGTTAATCGTGTCTATCACGTTTTGCAACGCGTCGGGTGTGTGGGCATAGTCAATAATGGCGGTGATATTATTCTTTCCCTGTACTACTTCAAAGCGGCCGCTCACCGGCTCCATGATGCTGAGCAAACGCAATGTTTCATTTTTATCGACGCCCAACAACTGCGCCGCAGCATACACCAGCAGCAGGTTGTAGGCGTTAAACCGCCCGGTAAAACGCGCCCACATTTCCACACCATCCACATTAAGCTGCATCCCTTCAAAGGAGTTTTCAATGATGCGGCAATGAAAGTCGGCCAACGTGTGCAACGAATAAGTTTTCACCTTTGCTTTTGTGTTTTGCACCATCGTGCGGCCGTTGCGGTCGTCAAGGTTTATCAAGGCAAAGGCCGAAGCGGGCAGTGTGTCGAAAAACATTTTCTTCGCTTTGATGTAAGCTTCAAATGTTTTATGATAATCGAGATGGTCGTGCGTGATGTTTGAAAACAGCGCCCCATCGAACTCCAAGCCTGCAATGCGGTGTTGTATCACAGCATGCGAACTCACTTCCATAAAGCAATACATGCAGCCGGCTTTCACCATGCCGGCCATCAA
>JAIRLC010000112.1 GCA_031259645.1 Prevotellaceae bacterium
CGGAAACGGACTGCAAAAATAGTGTTTTTTTATGAATTTGCAAAAAAATATAAAGCATAACACATTTTAACAATCATATGTTTGGATATTTAAAAAATGTATTTATATTTGCAGCGTAAAGTTTTATGTTCTTTGCATAAGTATAAATGGCGTTAGCTTTAAGCACTCTTTCAGAAAATCTGCAAAACAAAATAAATAAAAATAGAGGCTTTGGTTAGCGCCCGTGTTCAAACGGCACGGGCCTAATCTATCTATTTTTATAGGTTGCAGAACCTTTCTGAAGGATATTTTAGGTTCGTGCTTTTTTTATTTAACGCCAATAAAAACAAATGAAAGTTATTAGACGGTATTTGTATTTTTCTTAATTACTTAATCTCCTAATCACTTAATCATTGTTAGTGTGCATTTCAATATATTTGCGATATAAGATATTATTGTATATATGAAATTAGTGATTAGTGAAAACAGACAATAGAACATAGACTTATAGACGATAGACAAGATTAATGTGACTAATTTTTTAATGTGCCAATGTGATTAATTATAAATGTAATTTAAATTGTTCATTATTAACTGTTAATTGTTCATTGTAAAAGGGTCGTTGGTTGATTAGTTCTTCTTTCTTCTTCTATACACAAAACGTTGTGTAGTGCGGTATGCAACGGCCCTTTTTTAATTTGTTAATTCTTAATTTAAAAAATATGAAGACTAAATTTTTTAGAAACAACTGTCAACGGTCAACGAGAAATGACCAACGGCAAACGGTTTTATCGCCCGAAAGGCATTTATCAGGCCGCACAGCGGCTTTATCGCGCGTAGCGCATTTATCCTGCCTGCTGCTACTGCTTACTGCCACTTTCTGCGCTGGGGCACAGAACGGCGTTACCGTGACAAACCTTATGGTGGATGCCGGGACGGTAACATTCAACGTGAGTTGGAATAATGACATGCCGGAAAACTTCTTGTGGAGCGACACGGTGTGGGTGTTTGTGGATTATAATGATGCAGGGACGATGAAACGTTTGCCGTTGTTGCCGGGCGCTACATTGATCGCTACTTCAGCGCCGGACGTGGGAAAAGTGATTGAGGAAAACGACAAAGGCGTGTGGGTAGTTGGCAATGCACGTAGTGCAGGAAGTTTCAGTGCTACGATTCAACTGTTTACTACCACTGCTGCTGCCGACTTTTCCGGTGCATGCGCCTACGCCTCGAACTATCCGCCGGTGGGGGAATATACGGCGGCAAATAAAATTAAGTTTACCGGAACGCCGGAGTATGATATTGTGCTAAAACATAGCAATGGTACTACAGATACCCTACAGTCCGGCAAAACATTTTTGGTACCGGCCAGTTATACGTTGCAGTCGTTTAGCTATAAAACCGGTGCGCCGGGTATAATAATAACAAAGTGTCATGAGTTGGGCGTTACCGATATTACTTTTGCGAAATTCAATCCGTGTGCCGGAGCTCCGTACGGCAGCACCTACACATTGACCGATGACCGGGATGATATACAATATAAGGTAATATACATGCCCGATGGACGATATTGGATGGCCCAAGATTTAAAGTTCGGGGATAGGTGTTCACAGAAAACATCAATATCAAACTCAACTAGTTTGGGTAACGTAAACTCATCCGGCACCTATTATGGGGATTGTCGAACGAATTTGGCGCAAGGGGCCGGATATTACTATAATAGACCTGCGATAATGAATAGTCCTAACGCGCTGGATAGTGACAAAAAAGTATCTATCAATGGTATTATTAGTAATTCAGATAGGGAGGCTCTTCAAATATGCCAAGGCATATGTCCATTGGGCTCTCATGTTCCCACCATAGATGAATGGGCAAATCTTGGGACAAAAATGACTGCCAACTCACTATGCGCTAATTTAGACTGCTGGCGGGGGTCATCATGGTTGAACTTTATACGTCAGGGCGAAGTCAGTGGGACAACCCCCTCATATACTAGCGAGGCTAACTATTGGTCGAGCACTGCCGGACGGGTCCTAATGAATTACGCATGGATCACGACTGGTAACTATGGAGTAGCGTTTTCCTACTATGGCCTGCCCTTACGTTGTGTTGTAAACTACATAATGGAATAAAAATAAGTTTATTTTGTTTTTCAGAGAAAAAATGTAAAATTGATTAAAAATTCAGTATGTTCTAAAATGGAACATACTGCTAATGGCGACATAATTTATTTGAAAATTTTAAAATATTCATGTAAATTTGCGAAAAATAAAACCCTAATAAACAAAAATTATGGCAACAATATTAGACAAACAAACGAGCGACCGGGTGAGTTTCATTACTTTTATTGTTCCCGAATTTGCAGCAGCATATAAAATGGGTGTTCAAAACGCCTTTTTCTATCTTAAGAAATATGGCGGTTGGGATTATCTGAACAAATGCTGGTGGGCTTTACATACCGACAGCGCCGATTATGCTGTACGCGATATTTACGAGGTTTGTCGCGAAAACGGAGGATTACGATGAGGGTTTATCACGGCAGCTACACAAAAATAACGGAAATTGACTTGTCGTTATGTGAGCCGCAAAGGGATTTCGGTAAAGGTTTTTATGTTACCAAATACCTTTCGCAAGCAGAATTCTGGGCTTTCCGAAAAGGCATTAGGGCACATTCCGATGGTGTTGTTACCGCATTTGAGTTCGACGAAAATGCTTATATCGACAGTAAATTCAAAGTCTTATACTTTGAAACTTATAATGACGAGTGGTTTGACTTTGTGATTAAAAATCGCAAATCGAGAGAATTAACGCACGATTACGACATTATTGAAGGTCCTGTTGCTGACGACAAAATACAACGCCGGCTACAACGATTTTTAGATGGCGAGATAACAAGGGAACAGTTTTTTAAACAATTGACACACCCCACCCCTTCGCACCAAATCTGTTTTTGTACGTTAAGTTCGCTGCAAATGCTAAAAACGGTCGATTATGAAATTATTATCAACATTGAGGATATTGGTGAAAAAGTGGTGGAAAAGCTAATTACCGATTTTGGAAAATTGGAAAAAGAGGCTTCCGAAATTTTTTATTCTTCCGACACTTTTTCAAAACTATCTGATTATAACACTCGATTTTTTACAAAACCTTGGCAAGAAATTTACGAGATGCTGAAAAAAGAAATCGCCTCATTTCCTCCAATCAGATGAACGCACATACCCCCGAAGAAAAGTTTATGCGGGAAGCGCTGAAAGAAGCGCAAGTGGCCGCCCACAAAGGAGAAGTGCCGGTAGGCGCGGTGATCGTCTGTCAGGGACATATTATTACGCGGGCGCACAATCTTACGCAACGGCTCCACGACCCCACCGCCCATGCCGAAATGCAAGTCATCACGGCAGCGACACACACGCTGGGCGGAAAGTACCTTCACGATTGCACGCTGGTGGTAACCCTTGAGCCTTGTGTGATGTGCGCCGGCGCACTATTTTGGGCGCAAATAGGAAAAATCATATACGGCGCACCCGACCCGAAACGCGGGTTTACACTGCTTCAAAAATCGGTGCTTCACCCAAAAACCATCGTAGAGAGCGGCCTTCTGCAAGAGGAATGTGCCCAGTTGTTATCCGATTTCTTTAAACAAAAGAGATAAAAAATCACCGTTTACAGCACCTGATCACAATCTTTGCCAATTCGGTAACAGGCAGGGGCACCAACGACAATAAGGTCACCCACAGCCATTGCTGTGCGGATAAATCGGCAATATGGAACACTGTTTTTAGTACCGGAATTTCGAGCACGATAAACATCAACGCCAATACCACCAGCAAAGCGCCTATCAGGTAAATGTTGTTGAACATGCCGCGGAAAGCGGAACGACTGCCGGAACGGACGCCAAAGATGAAGACTACTTGCGAAAATGCCAATACCGCGAAAGTCATGGTGCGCGCAATCTCAACCCCTGCAGGAAGTCCCACACCGTAGGCCGACAGCGACAATCCGCCGATGAGGGCGCCTTGCAGCAACATGCGGATGGTAAAGGAGCGCGTCATAATACCCTTTCTTGCATGAAAAGGAGGGCGATTCATAATGCCTGCATCCGCAGGATCTACGCTGAGCGCCAAGGCAGGCAAGCTGTCGGACACAAGGTTGATCCAAAGGATGTGGATGGGCAACAGGGGCGACTCCCAATTAAACAATACCGCAATAAACAACACGAGCAGCTCGCCGATATTCGTGGAAAGCAAGAACAAAATCGCTTTTACAATATTATCATAAATGCGCCGGCCTTCTTCCACTGCCGACACAATAGTGGCAAAATTATCATCGGTGAGCACAATATCGGCTGCTTCTTTCGACACATCGGTGCCCACAACGCCCATGGCCACGCCAATATCGGCCAGTTTCAGCGCAGGCGCGTCATTCACGCCGTCGCCGGTCATAGCCACCACTTCGCCATTCGTTTGAAATGCTTTTACGATGCGCACCTTGTGCTCGGGCGATACGCGCGCGTACACCGCCACCGTTTCTACGCGTTCTCGCAATACTTCATCCGGCATTTTTTCCAACTCCACACCTGTCAGCACGTGGTCGTCTTCACCTTTTATTCCTAACGACTCTGCAATGGTTACCGCAGTAATTGCGTGGTCGCCGGTAATCATCACCGGTTTGATGCCGGCGCTGCGGCACTTATCCACCGCCACTCTCACTTCTTCCCGCGGCGGGTCAATCATGCCAATCATGCCGAGGAACACCAAGTCGTGTTCTAAGGTAGCCGGGGTGATGGCGCCGGGAAGCGCTGCTATTTCTTTTCTGCCTACGGCCAACACGCGTAAGGCTTTTCCGGCCATGCGCAAATTGGCTGCCGCAATTTTTTCCCGGTCACGGTTGGTCAAATCCCGCACTTGTCCATCCTCTAAAATATAGCGGCAACCCGCCAACAATTCATCCAACCCGCCTTTCACACACACTTGCAACGCGCCGTTATGTTGGTGTACGGTGGTCATCATTTTCCGCTCCGAGTCAAAGGGGATTTCCGCCACGCGCGGCATGTCGCGCTCCAGCGCATCTTTCAGCAATCCCGCTTTCATGCCCAAGTCGAGAATGGCTGTTTCGGTGGGGTCGCCTACGGTTTTCCACGTGTCGTTTTCGCGGCTTAACGTGGCGTCGTTGGCCAAAATAGCGGCTTGCAGCAATCCGGCGCTATTTTCCGGCAGCGGCGCTGCGGCAAGGTCGATAATTGTTTCATCCACGTACAAGCCTACTACCGTCATGCAGTTCTGCGTGAGCGTACCCGTTTTGTCGGAGCAGATAATACGCACGCTCCCCAATGTTTCTACCGAAGGAAGCTTGCGCACAATGGCGTTTCTTTTCACCAATCGCTGCACGCCCACCGCGAGCACAATGGTTGATACGGCCGGCAACCCTTCGGGAATGGCAGCGGCAGCAAGGCTTACGGCAATCATAAACATCCCCAGCAAGTCTCTTCCGTATAGAATTCCTATGATGAAAATAAGCGAGCTGATGGCGAGTGCGGCAATGGCCAGGATTTGCCCCAGCTTGTCGAGCCGTTGTTGCATGGGGGTTTTCACGTCGGGCACCGATTGGATCATCGACGCAATTTTCCCAACCTCCGACCGCATGCCGGTAGCTGTTACAATGCCCCGGCCTCTTCCGTAGGTGACGCTGGTGGAGGCATACGCCATGTTGTCGCGGTCGCCGAGCGACACTTCGCCGGCAATGGGTTTGGTGAATTTTTCTCCGGGCACGGATTCACCGGTGAGCGCCGCCTCCTGTATCTTGAGGTTTACCGCCTCGGTCAGGCGGATGTCGGCGGGCACCGAGTCGCCGGTTTCCAGCAGCACGACGTCGCCGGCCACCAGCTCGCGCGCGTCGATTTCACGCACTTGTCCATTGCGCAGCACAGTGCTGCGCGGCGACGACAGTTTTTCCAGTGCCTCGAGCGATTTCTCGGCCTTGGCTTCCTGCGCCACGCCAATCACGGCATTCAGCACCACTATGACCAATATAATAATGGCGTCGGTAAATCCCTTTCCTTCGATGTAGCCCACCACGCCCGAGATTACGGCAGCAGCAAGCAGCACAAGTATCATAAAACTCTTGTACTGATCCAGAAATTTTACCAGGAGGCTTTTGTGTTTTTTTCTCTCAAATTCGTTATAACCGTCCTTCCCAAGGCGCTTGACGGCCTCGTCGTCGGTGAGTCCCGACGCGGCGTCGGTGCGAAGTTGTGTTTCAACTTCCGCTACGGAGCAGTTACAGAAATCCGTTGTGGTCATGTTTCAGTGTTGTATTTATCGTGTCAATGTAATGAAGCAAGTCGTCGCGCCCGGCGCCGCTTTCCGCCGAAGTAACAAACGTCAAAGGCAGCTCTTCCCATGTTTCGGCCAGCGTTTCTTTATAATGTGCGATGTTTCGTTGCAGGGCGTCTGTGCCCAATTTGTCGGTTTTGGTGAACACCAGGGCAAAAGGCACGCCGGCGGCGCCCAAGCGGTTGATAAACGCCAAGTCGATAGCCTGCGGCTCCAGCCGGCTGTCGATAAGCACGAACAGGAGCGTCAGCGCGTCGCGTTGCTGAATGTAGTCGGTGACAATAGCGGCAAACTTGGTGCGTGATGTTTTCGAAGCTTTCGCATAGCCGTAGCCGGGAAGATCAACTAAGTGCCAAGTTTCGTTGATGAGAAAGTGGTTGATGAGTTGCGTTTTTCCGGGCGTGGACGACGTTTTGGCTAAGCCGCCGTGCCGCGTGAGCATGTTAATAAGCGACGATTTGCCTACGTTGGAACGGCCAATGAAGGCATATTCGGGCACGCTGCTCTTGGGGCATTGCGCCACCTTAGCGCTACTGCATACGAATATGGCTGATTTAATAATCATCTTGCAAAGATACAAAAAATTAGGTCAAACCCGTTTTTTTGCCTCTTCCGCCTGTATATTAAAAAATTAGAATATAATGACTCTTTCGCTATCGTGCTGATGTACTCCGACTCCTACGTGAGTTTTAACACTAACTATCGCTCCATAGGCAATCAGGTGTGGTGCGTGAAGTAGCGGCAAGCCAGTCCTCACCCCCGGCCCCTCTCCCAAGGGAGCTACCGTTTATACACAACAATTATTGTCATAGGATCGAAGAGAGATGAAATTAAAAACCTAACTTTGTCGTCAGCAAGCGTTTCGTAACAATAAAGAGAATAATATGGAAATGGAAAAGCGAAAATACACCCGGAGTTCAAGGGATGAACGTCTGGTAAAAAGGGGGCTAGAATC